>JBDTWG010000454.1:0-3073 GCA_040006855.1 Nitrospira sp. | reverse complement strand
TGCTCCACGATTTGGGCAAAGGGCATGAGGAAGACCATAGCGAAGTCGGCAAACGATTAGCCGAAGATACGGCGGCGCTGTTGGGATTCGATGAGCGAGACACCCGAACGCTCGTCATGCTCGTCCACCGGCACTTGCTGATGGCCCATACGGCGTTTCGCCGGGATCCCTACGATGAAAAAGTGTTGCTGCCGTTTGCCCGTGAAGTCGGCACGCCCGAGGTGCTACGCAAGTTGCTGGCGCTGACGGCGGCGGATATCGCCGCGGTCGGCCCGGACGTTCTCACTAAATGGAAAGAGTCTCTGTTGGTCGAATTGTATCTGCGGGCCATGCAAGAAGTATCCGGTGAGCGTGAGACGGTCGATGAGCCGCAGCGATTGGCGCGTGTCGTCGCCGATGTGGCGTCCCAGCAGGCATCGGATCTGGATCTTCCAACAGACAAACCATGGATCCAATCGGAGCTGGAACAGTTTCCACTCCGTTATGTCTATGGGACATCTGTGCGGCGCATTGCCGCGCATCTCGCCGCGATCCGTGGACTGCAGGTAGGCGGAGTGGTGGTCGATACCGATTTCAATGCGCAGCTAGGGACCTGTGAATATGTGGTGGTCGCGCATAACGATCTGATTCCCGGTTTGTTTTCAAAAATTGCCGGGGTCATGGCGGCGGGCGGTTTGCAGATTCTGGATGCCCAGATTGTGACGCGAAAAGACGGGATCGTCGTCGATACGTTTCAAGTCGCCGATCCCGACTATCAAGGCGCTCCTCCTGCGGAACGGCGGGAGTCGATCGGCCAGAGAATCACGGAGGTGTTGACCGGTCGCCAGACGATCGAGGCGATGATGCGTCGTGGGGCCAGGCTCAGCATGGGGCGGTCATTCCCGGCGCACCGGCAGCCCGCTGAGGTGCGGATCGACAATGAAACGTCCGACCGATTCACCATTCTCGATGTGTTTGCAGACGATCGACAGGGGTTGCTCTACGTCATCACCAATGCAATTTTTCAATTAGGATTGTCCGTCCATGCGTCACGAATTTCCACCCGCCTCGATCAGGTCGCGGACGTGTTTTATGTGACGAGTATGGAGGGCAAGAAGGTGGAGGAGGCTGGTCGACTGGAATCGATCCGGACGGCAATCCTCAGCGAGATCGAGACGTTTCTCGGTGCCAATGCGGCGTAAGACGCAGGGCGTGGGTAGTCATTTTCATCGGTGGTTGAAAGGAGGAGGGGATGAACGTTCGTGAGGTCTTAGATTTTGCAAAGAAGAACAAGGTCCAGGTTGTGGACATGAAGTTCGTGGACCTGATCGGCACTTGGCAGCATTTCACCATTCCGATCAGTGAGTTGACGGAAGGCCTCTTCAAGGATGGGTCGGGGCTCGATGGCTCGTCGATTCGAGGCTGGAGAGCGATCAACAACAGCGACATGTTGCTCGTGCCTGATCCGTCGACCGCCTGTCTGGATCCCTTCTGCTCCGTGCCGACCCTGAGCCTGATCGGCAATGTGGTCGACCCGATCACGCGCGAAACCTATGATCGTGATCCGAGATACATCGCGCAGAAGGCGGAGAAATATCTCCAGAGCACCAAGATCGGCGATATTTCCTACTGGGGCCCGGAAGCCGAATTTTTCATCTTCGACCATGCGCGCTACGACCAAACGAACCACAGCGGCTACTACTACATCGATTCCGACGAAGGCGTGTGGAACATGGGGCAGGAAGGCGTCAACTTGGGCGGGAAGATTCGCCACAAGGAAGGCTACTTCCCGGTGCCGCCGACTGACACGCAGCAGGACATTCGCACCGAAATGGTGCTGGAAATGGAAAAGGCAGGGATCGCCACTGAGAAACATCACCATGAAGTGGCCACGGCAGGTCAGGCTGAAATCGATATTCGCTTCGATAGCCTGGTGAGGACTGCGGACAAAATGATGATGTTCAAATACATCGTCAAGAACGTCGCGCGGCGTCACGGCAAGACCGCCACGTTCATGCCGAAACCCATTTTCGGCGACAACGGTTCGGGCATGCATACGCACCAGAGCATCTGGAAAGAGGGCAAGCCCCTGTTCGCCGGGAAAGAATATGCGGGCGTGTCCCAGATGTGCTTGCACTATATCGGCGGCATCCTGAAGCATGCGCCGGCTCTGGCCGCCTTCACCAATCCCTCGACCAATTCCTACAAGCGATTGACGCCGGGCTTTGAAGCGCCGGTGCTGCTGGCCTATTCAAGCCGAAACCGGTCTGCCGGCATTCGGATTCCCATGTATTCACCCAGCCCCAAGGCGAAGCGGATCGAAGTGCGTTTCCCGGATCCGGCTGCGAATCCCTACCTGGCTTTTGCCGCCATGCTCATGGCCGGATTGGACGGGATCGAAAACAAAATCAATCCTGGCGAGCCGGCCGAGAAGGATCTGTACGATCTCGAAGCCAAGGAAGCCGCCAAGATTCGAACCATGCCGGGGAGTTTGGATGAGGCGCTCAATCATCTCGAGAAGAATCACCAATTCCTGCTGAAGGGCGGCGTATTTAGTGAGGATTTGATCGAATCTTGGATCGCCTATAAGCGTAGCAAGGAAGTGGACACCATGCGGTTGCGGCCGCATCCCTATGAATTCTTCCTGTACTACGACGTGTAGACTTGCGTGTCCTCGTCAAGGAGCGCTTGACGAGCGGTAGCGACGATGGTATACATGGTCCTGTGGGTGAGAGAAGGCAACGACGCCTGATCCACCACCCGCACTACAACATGTACACGGACAAAGGCGTCCGTCATTCTTGCGAGAGTGGCGGACGCCTTATTTTTTAGCCGACGTTGGAGTCGGCACAGAGAATGTGGGTGAGGCACGACTAGCCTCGCCGAACAGGACAAAGACGTCCTCTTCCCCGTTGCGGGATGAGGGCGTCTTTTTTTTCGAGTCTATCTGGGCGCATCGACCACAGGAAGGAGCGGCTCATGCATACAGCAGATCACGAGCGGATTGCAGGTGTGGCAGCTAAGAAATGGTCGTTCCTTGAACAATCACCCGGCGGATATTTCATCCTCTCCGTCCTCGCCGGGATTTATCTCG
>JBDTWG010000453.1:0-3075 GCA_040006855.1 Nitrospira sp. | reverse complement strand
GTGCCGAACGCCTGCTTGGGGTCAAGGATCAATTCAAGCTCACCAGGCTTCAGCGCCATCTCTTTCCAACTCGGCCTGATGACCACTCGCCCGATCCTGATCGGCTCGACCAAACGCGACCACTGGGCGTTCCAATCTTGATTGGCCAGGTCGTTGATCGTAATGGCGCGGTCCGGTTCGGGATGGCCAAGTTGTGTCAGCGCCCGTCGAAGGCCCTGCCAGGTGTCTGGTCCACAACGTTCGCCGGGCCAATAGAGGTGTATGCAGTCCGATTCCTGCCACGCCCCTGTCACAGCCGGGTCATCCAGAATTCCGAGAAGCTCACCGGCGTCGAGCGAAGTCTGCACATCGACCTGAATCCAGGCAGCAGGTTGCAGGAACGGGGCATTGTCGGCGGAGGGGTGCTCTGTCTTGGTGGTTGACGCCATCTCAGACTATCAGTATCGTCAGGTTACGATGCAACCAACTATACCACCACAGGGTGTACCAGCTCGAGAAGCCGGTCTTGTTCGGATACTGCGCCGCATCGACCGCCTGGATGCAAGGGGTCGATTGCTCAGCGAACGGTTCACCGGCTGGCGGTTTGCAATTTTTGCCGTCGGACTGCTGGCGTCTATCATTATCCACAAATTGGGCTGGACGCAACTCGGCAACGGCGCTCTCGCAAGCTTCTTCGTCTGCTTCCTTATCCTGGCCTGGCATCATAACAAACTGGAAGATCGGTTGCATCGACTCCGCCGCTGGCAGCGCATCAAGCAGGCGCATGTGGCACGCATCCGTCTTCACTGGGGAGACATTCCGCTCCGCCAGGCCGCGGTGCCGGAACGACATGGCTATGCCAAAGACCTGGATCTCGCCGGTCCCCACTCATTGTTGCACCTGATCGACCACACCATCTCATCGCAGGGGCAGGAACGGCTGGCCTCCTGGCTCTTCGATCAACCGCCTCAGCCTGCGCAGTGGTCCGCAAGGCAGACTTTGATCCGTGAATTGACGCCCCTCTCGCTCCTGAGAGACCGGTTGTCGTTGGAAGCCCAGGCGGTCGAGGACGCCGATATCGACGGTCGCCGATTGCTCGCGGTGCTGCAGAAGCGCGTGGACAATTCCAGCCTGGTGCCCATGCTCGTGACCGAAACAGTGCTCGCGATCCTCACGGCAGGACTCTTGTTCGCCGATCTGCTGCAGGGCATCGGGAACTACTGGATGCTGTCGTTTGGGCTCTATGCCTTCCTGTTCCTCTCCGTCCGCAGCCGGTCCGAAGAAATCTTCGACCATGCCCAGTCCCTGCACTGGCAACTGGAGCGACTCAGCGCCGTCCTCGGTTATGTGGAGCGGCGTTCCTATCGCGGGGCCCCGCAATTGGGCGAACTCTGCCGCCCGCTCCTGCAACAGCACAGCAGGCCTTCCGCCGCACTCAAACAGGCGGCCTCCATCATGAATCGGCTCAGCGTGCGAGCCCATCCGTTGGTCCATTACCTCATCAATGCTATTGGCCCCTGGGATCTCGTGCATACCTACCGCTTGCAACAATTGCAGGACCGAATCGCCACGATCGCACCGTTGTGGTTCGAGACGCTGGCCGAATTGGACGCTGCGGCCTCCCTGGCCACATTCGCCTATCTGCATCCTGCCTATCCCTGGCCCTCGCGGTCCCAATCGGATGAGTCCCAGCCAGCCAACGGCGATCGGCCGATACTCGACGCCCGGAAGCTGGCCCATCCGCTCATCCCCGCGACGGTCCGCATCGGTAACGATGTCCTGCTCCAGGGACGAGGACGCATTTTTCTGGTGACAGGCTCCAACATGTCCGGCAAGAGTACCTTTCTCAGAACCATCGGCATCAATACCTGCCTGGCGCAAGCGGGCGGCCCCGTCTGTGCCGAATCGTTTCGCTGGTCGCTCGTGAGGATCGGCAGCTGCATTCGCGTGGACGATTCGCTCGACGGCGGCCTCTCCTTCTTTTACGCCGAAGTGAAACGGCTCAAAACTATTTTGGACAGCACGCAGGATGGGCAAGGGCCCCCGGTGCTCTGGCTGATCGACGAAGTCTTCAAGGGCACCAATAACCGCGAGCGCCTCATCGGAGGCCGCGCGCTCATCGCCACACTCGCGGGGGGAAACGGGTTTGGCTTGGTTACGACCCACGATTTGGAACTGGCCGACCTGGAACGGCAGCTTCCCAGCGTGACGAATGTGCACTTTCAGGAAACCGTCGCCGAGGGCGCCTTGCATTTCGATTATCGTCTGAGGCCGGGTCCTTGTCCCACCACCAACGCCCTAAGGATCATGGCACTGGAGGGGTTGCCGGTAGAAGTTCCAGCCTCGATCCCACCGCGATAAACAATTGCATCACGTCAACCGTTTCGGCAGACTGAGGCCTCACCCTGGAATTAACCCATACACCCACGCAAAGGAGCCTCACATCGACCCTCAGCCTGACTCCTCACAACCGACTCGTCTTCCACTGCGCGGGCTCCTCATCGCGCAATTCTGCGGTGCCTTCAACGATAACGCCTGGAAATTCATGGTGGCGCTCCTAGGTATCAGGGCAGTGGCAGCCACCCTCTCGCCGGGACAAGCACTCGAGACCGCCTCACAATCCCAAACAACCCTCGCCATGGTCGTCTTCACCCTGCCGCTGGTCCTGACCTCGTTCGTGGCAGGATTTTTTGCCGACCGCATCAGCAAACGTACGGTCATCATCACGATGAAAGCGGTAGAAGTCTTACTGATGACCGGCGCCACGGTCGCCTTGCTGTCCCATCCGACTGGTGGCCTCTGGGCGTTGGTCGTACTCGCCGGCATGGGGATCCACAGCGCCATATTCAGTCCGGCCAAATACGGCATTCTCCCCGAGTTGCTCCGGCATGACCAACTGGCGCGCGGGAACAGTGTCCTGGAACTCTTCACGTTTCTGGCCATTCTGACGGGAACCACAGCCGGCGGCTTCCTGTTGGCCGGCGCAGGGGAACGTCCATGGATCGCTCCGCTCGCACTGACCCTCCTCGCGCTGGTCGGTTTTGCCGCAGCTTGGGCAGTTCCTCAGGTCCCGCCCGCCCGCACGGCAGGCGGGCT
>JBDTWG010000452.1:0-3100 GCA_040006855.1 Nitrospira sp. | reverse complement strand
AACGAAGTGGACGAGGCCTGGCGTCCGGCGAAAGTGGGCTGATGTCTACGAGTCACCTGGATGGGGTCGTGTTCAGCTGAGCGGTCGCGGAGTCACGACTGATTGGAGGCTGTTGCGGTAATTTGGCTTGGGTGCGGAAGCGGGCTGGCGGTAGGCCGAACTCGCGTTTGAAGGCGCGGTTGAAGGAGGGCTCGGACTCATACCCGATATCGCCCGCGACTTCGGCTACGCTTTTGGACGTGGAGGTTAAGAGTCGCGCCGCGAGGTGCAGCCGCCAGCGGGTGAGATAGCCGATCGGTGTGTCCGTCAGGTAGTGCTGGAAACGTTCGGCGAGCACGGAGCGGGAGATCCCGACCTCGGCGGCGAGCGAGGCGATGGTCCATGGTCGAGCCGGCTCTCGATGCAGGAGCGCCAGCGCTTTGCCCACTTCCGGATCGCGAACACCGGCCAGCCATCCGGTCTGACTGTGCGGCAACTGCGCAATGTAGCGGCGCAACGTTTCCACGAACAATGCTTCCGATAACTTGGCGATGACCGCGGCGCCTCCGGGGCCTGAGGCCTCTGCGTGATCGACGGAATAACGCAGCGTATTTTCCAGCCACTGTCCCGACGGGGTATCTCGAATATTGACCTTGAGCATCGCCGGCAGCCCGCCGAGGACGACCCCGCAGAGCTGCGCGTCGCAGGTCAAATACCCGCAGATCAGCCTCGTCAGTTCACCTCCCCCGGCAAGTTGGGACAGCATGCCTCCTTCTGCAAGGATCTCCCGGAGTTGTTTGGACGTGTCCACCGGCGTGACAGGAGGACCGTTTCCCATGAGGTGCGCATCTCCATGCGTGAGAATGATGATGTCCCCCGCCGTGAGCGGCACTGCGCGGTCCTCCTGCTCAAGGCGGACATAGCCCCGTCCTTCGAGAACCAAATGAAAGATGATGATGTGCTTGGCCTGCGTAGACAGATACGCCGCCATGGTCTCGGCGTCTGGCTCTCGAGCACACCAGGGCGCGGCAAACTCACCGTGGAAGAACACAGCGCCGTCCAGTTTCACGGCTTTGAGCACTTCAGACAGCACATCCATACGGGTTTCCTTGGCGAGGCCGGTAGGTCCGCAAAGAATTCCGGACGCTCGGATAAACGGACTGCAGCTTAGCATTCTTCTGATAAGAGAGCCAGACGCGCTGATAAGACTCGAAACGGCCTCTGCCTTATAGTGCGACCAGACAGCACGCGGCACCAGGGCTAAGACAGAAGCCACACACAAGAAGGAGGAGACCATGACGACGAACACGGTAGTGCCGGAAATAGATGGTTTGAAAACCCGTCTCAACCGCATTTGGACGGCAGGGGATTACGATCGATTTTCGCGGTACATGGAAGGTAGCGCGCGGGAGTTTTATGAGCGTCTCCAGCTCGCGCCGGGAGGCCGGCTGTTGGATGTGGGATGCGGCTCCGGCCAGCTCGCGTTGATCGCCGCGAAGGATGGCCTGGAGGTAACGGGAGTGGATATCGCTGCCAATTGGGTGGAGCGGGCGCAATCCCGGGCCCGCGCGGAAGGGGTGGCCGCCCGATTCGAGGTCGCTGATGCCGAAGCGCTCCCGTTTGAAGCGACCAGTTTCGATGCCGTGGCGAGCTTGATCGGCGCCATGTTTGCCCCGCGACCTGATCTAGTGGCGAAGGAACTGTTGCGGGTGTGCGTACCTGGAGGGACCCTCGCCATGGCCAACTGGACGGCGGAGGGGTTCGTCGGGCAGATGTTCAAAAACGTCGCGAAATTCATCGGCCCGTCCGGGATGCCGTCGCCGGTGCTGTGGGGCGACGAAGCCACGGTTCAGGAACGCCTTGGTCACGGACTGACCACGCTCAGCCTCACCAGGCGGCAATATCTCTTCAGTTATCCGTTTCCTCCCTCGGAGGTTGTGGAATTCTTCCGCCTTTACTATGGACCGACCAACCGGGCCTTTGCATCCCTCGACGCCGATGGGCAGGCGCACTTGCGCCGGGATTTGGAAGCGCTCTGGACTGCGCACAATCAGGCAGGGCCGGATTGCACGACGGTGTATGGCGAATATCTGGAAGTCATCGGCATTCGGGCGTAAGGCCCGATTCTCACACTTACTCATAGACAGGAGAATCACCATGACGAACGCAACTACACCAGAGATGGATCAGAAAACGAGCCTGTATGACATCACGAATCTGGACAAGATGAAGACTCTCGCGACACATGCCCCTGAGGCGATGAAGGCGTTCGTGGCCTTCGACAAGGCCGCGCTGGCGGCTGGCGCGATTCCGGTGAAGTATAAGGAGTTGATGGCCATGGCGGTTGCGTTCACCACGCAATGTCCCTACTGCATCGAACTGCATACGAACAAGGCAAGAGAGTATGGCGCGACGGACCCGGAGATCGCTGAATCCGTGCTCGTGGCAGCGGCCTTGCGCGCCGGCGGGGCGATCACACACGGCACCCATGCGATGAAGCGGATTTGAAAGGAATGGGGGGCCGACATCGTCGGGCCGCCATGCACCGGACAAGGTCCATGACGCTGACACCCGATGTCGCCCACTAGTTACGCTCGGGAAAGAACAGGTAGTCCGTTTCCACAATCGAAGAGGAGACCACCATGAAACCATATAGACTGTTTGCGTTGACCCTGGGGTTGTTGCTTGCATGCTCCAACCTGGCATCGGCTGAAATTCTGGCCCTGATCAACTATGAGAGCAAGCCGGACCAGCCGGTAAGACGGGAAGGGATTGCCATAATGGACATCGATCCGGAGTCCGGGAACTACGGAAAGATTCTAATGGAAATTCCGCTACCGTCCGACCTCGTGGCGCACCATATTTTCTTCAATCGCGATCGGAGCAAAGCCTATATCACGGCGTTGGGGAAAAGCGTTTTGCACGTCGTGAATCTCAGGACGTTTCCCTACCGGCTTCGGGCGATCGACGTACCGGACTGTCAGATGGGGGAGGATCTCGCCGTGTCGGAAGATAACCGAACCTGGTACCTCACCTGCATGGGCTCGAACAACGTCATCATGGGGGACGCGCTCCTCGATAAGCCGATCAAAACGGTCAGCGCCGCGGAGCCGTCCCTGGC
>JBDTWG010000451.1:0-3105 GCA_040006855.1 Nitrospira sp. | reverse complement strand
GCCAGGCGCCGGCGACGCGCGGGAGCGAATGTCTCTCTAGCTTGGGAGTCCGTAAGGTCTTGCTGATCAGCAGGCTCGCCACCGCGAGCAAATTGTGCAAGGTATGGAGATGTGCCATTGCGGCACCGATCCGCATGGAGTCGTGGCCACGGTCGTGGCTCCTCAAAGGGAACGCGTGCTTTTCGAAATTCGTAATCGCCTTGGTGACGTCCCAGTTGAACACATTCTTGTATATCCAGAACGTGCGGCAGCCGACACAAGGCCGCATTGCCGGGGGGGATCACAGGGAAGAGACAGCTGGAAGAGACGTGAGTGGAACGATCGGAGGCGTGTGATTCCCACTCACCTCCTTTTCCCAGTCCCTCGCCCTGTACCCAACGGCGCGAACGGCACGTTGGGATTGAACTCATTGATCGGGTTCAACGGATTCTCCGGACGATCGCGATTCCCGAAGAACGCTCCATTTTCAATGATGACTGTTGACTTGAGCTTCATTTGAGCATTGAGAACTGAACATTGAACATTCCTCGGCTGCACAAACGAGGGTTTGGAACTACCAGGCACTCAGGCGGCTTTGGCTGTCACGTGAGTTTGAGACGGAGTTCCCTGCTGTTGCGCCTTCGATAGTCGGTCCAGCGCTCTTGTGAAATGACGAAAGAAGGTAGCCTCGCATCTTCATTACGGTTTCTTTGCGACCACCTTTCCGTTTTCCCACACGTACAGGGGAGTATGGTACGCTCGAGCCGTTTTGCGAGCGGCTTTCGCGGCGCGGCGTAACGCGCGGCCGACGCCTTGCACAAAGGCCTTGGTTTGCGACTTGTTGTCCGTGGATTTCATGACCCTTCCTCCATTAATCTTGGAACGTCTCCCGAATTGTCATATACCGCCCAGGTATCGGCCAGCTGACTATAGAGTGAGCGAAAATTCTTCACGCTCCGATCGAATCGCCGCACCACATCAGCGCGTGGAACATTGTGTCCCCCTTGGCGAACACGCGCGCCGATGCGTTGGAATGCAAGCTGCACCGACGGCAGTGAGAGGAACACCATCTCGATCCGATATCCGGCAGCTTTCCACCGGCGAAGCATGTGAAAATATGTCCGTCCACTGAACGTCGTTTCAAAGGCAAAGTCCGTTCGCGATCGTGCTAGGCGATCCAACTCGCCTAAAACGAGGCGGCCTGCCTGTCGCGCTGCCAATTCAGGTCACAGGGGCGAGAGTCCGCCTGCTATCAAATCCGCATTAACAAAATGAATCACCCCGGCTTCGCGCGGCAAGAACTCCCTGGCAAACGTCGTTTTTCCTGCGCCGTTTGGTCCGCCGATGACGATGCAGCGAGGAGTTTTGGCCATGTGCCCCTTTACTCTAAGCGCTTCCGCCTCACATCAGCAGGCATGTGCATGCCACAACGATAACCAGGCGGATCGACTGTTGACGGCACCTTTTGATTCATGTCCGTGACTACCTTCCCATAGATGTCCGGCGAGCCACAATGTAGCAGGGATCCATATAGACGTCACCTCTGTCGATTTTCTATTCCGTTCCACCACCTTGACGATTCCGATGCTCTACTTCGTCCTCTCCATGAACCTGTCCGTGCGATCACTAAAAACCGGAAGACAACCTACCTTCTCAGACGGCGCAGCTCATCTCGTTCGCGACACAATCAATAACAGCCGCGCAGTAGGCATGCGGCCATATGGGATGTCTAGGCCTGTACCAACTTGCAGAACAAATTGAGCAGCCTCATTTCGTCCAGCGACCCTGGAATCGACCCGGCGATTCTCGGATCGGCCACGACCACCGCCAAACATTGAGCGCGTGAAATCGCCACGTTAACCCGGTTGCGGTCGAGAATGAAGGCCAGGCCGCGTGAGCCGTATTCGCCGTAACTGGAACAGAGGGAGAGGATGCAGACCGGGGCTTCCTGCCCCTGAAACCGGTCCACGCTCCCGACGCGCGCGCCATTCGGCAACACGCTTTGAAGGGCGCGCACCTGCGCGTTGTAGGGGGCGATAAAGAGAAAATCTGCCAGCGTCAGCGGCTTCGTGTTGCCATCTTTCCCTGTATAGAGCCGCCCGTTCAGCTCCTGCCAGACCGCCCAAACCCGTTCGACCTCTTCGTCACTCTGCTGGATGTTGCCGTCATGCTCAACGCAGCTGAAGACGATGCCGCTTTTGCTGGTGATGAGGCCTTGGGCACCTGAGGGCACGGCGATCCTCTGTCGGCTGCAGTCGGGATGTGAACCTAGACGGCCTCCATAGATGCTTTCGGAAATGAAGCGGCAGACCAATGGATGCATCCGGCGGGATTCGCCCAGAAACAGTCCGGCATCCGGCGGCACGACGGCATGGAACACCGGCGCATCGGGCCGGCTGGCGGCAATATCCTTGAGAGCATATTGCAGGGCCGACAATCCCGCATCGCCGGGATGCGAACCTTGCACCGGTTGTTCGAGCTGCATCTGGTCACCGAGCAGCACCAGATTCTTCGCGCATCGCGCCATCGCAATCGCGTTGGCCAGGGCCACCTGCCCGGCTTCGTCGATGAACAGAAAATCGAGCGCGCCTTCCCACTCGGGTCTGCTAAAGAGCCAGGCCGTTCCGCCGATGACTCCGCCGCTGTACCTAGTCTGCGCAGCACTACTGTCTGGGACGTATTGCAGGTCGGGATTGGAAGAGAACAACGGACCTTCCGCCTCGCCACCGACTTTGATACCTTGGAGCCGGCCACCACCCGCTCTGGCGGCCTCGCCGCAGGCCAGCATGAGATTGACGACCGCTTTGTGGCTGTGGGACGCGACTCCTACTTTTTTACCGGTAGCCAGCAGCGCCGTGATCACCCGCGAGGCGGTGAAGGTCTTACCGGTACCAGGCGGCCCCTGGATGACCAGGCATCCACCGGCCATCGAAGCGGTCATTCGAATGGCAGCTTCTGTTGGCGTCTCATCGTCACGCCGCAACAATCCGGCAGGCGGCAGACGCTTCAGGAGCGCGGCCACCGGGCCATGAAGTTCGCCCGACAAGTACCGCGCGGCCACCTCACCCAGGGCCGCCTGAATGACTGTCGCTGAGACGTGCTCATGAGGCAACAGTGAACCCTGCT
>JBDTWG010000450.1:0-3116 GCA_040006855.1 Nitrospira sp. | reverse complement strand
TCAAACGCGATGGCCATGGTATTGGCGGTGAACTGGCCGCCACAGGCACCGGGGCCAGGGCAAGCGTGATCTTCCAGATCTTTCAATTCCGCATTCGTCATGGTGCCGGCGGCATGTTTACCCACTGCTTCGAAGACGTCCTGAATCGTGACGTCGTGTCCTTGGAACTGTCCCGGCATAATGGATCCCCCGTAGATCATGAGTGAGGGAATGTTGAGCCGGCAGAGTGCCATGACGGTGCCGGGAATGGTTTTGTCGCAGCCCGACAGGGCCACGACGCCGTCGAACAGATGCCCGCGAGCGACCAGCTCGATGGAGTCCGCAATGACTTCCCGACTGATCAGCGAGGCCTTCATACCTTCCGTGCCCATCGAAATTCCATCGGACACGGCGATGGTGTTGTATTCGATCGGGGTGCCGCCGGCCGCACGGATCCCGGCCTTCACCCGTTCGGACAAGCGACGAAGGTGGTAGTTGCACGGCATGACTTCAATCCAAGTGTTGGCGACGCCGATCAAGGGGCGCTCAAGGTCGGCATCCGTGAAGCCGACCGCTTTCAACATGGCGCGAGCGGGGGCGCGGCCTGGTCCGTCGAGTAAATTGTGACTTTTGTGTCGGGGGTCGATGGTCATGGAAACTCCTTGATCTACGGGACTGCAGTCTACCGTTCAACGCACCACTATCCGGTGGGTCGCAAACTTTCGCACAGATGGGCGTGGAGGGTCAATCTGCCGCAGCTGATCGTTGCGGACTTGAAAGCGAACGAGCCGAGGTGGTTAGGGGTAGGGTGACGTGGGCGAATGCAGACACGAGGCAGGGCAGCACCCGAAGATGCTACCCTGCCGAACAGGCTTAGTGCTTCTCTTTTTTGTCTTTTTTCTCGTGTTTCTCGTGCTTGGCTTCGGTATCGATTATGGTGCCCGTGCCGGCATCGATATGAACTTCCGTCACCTTGCCATCGGCTCCCAGGACTTCGACTTCCCAGACAGTCTTATCGTGCTTCTTTTCGAGCTCGGCTTCGACCGCCGTGCCAGGGACCTTGTCCAGCGCAGTCTTAATGGCCTGGTCGATGGTCACTTTGGCGTCTTTCACCAACTCCCCGACGTGACCCTCTTCGTCCTTGCCTTTGTGCCCTTTGTCACTCCAGGCAGGAGTACTCGCGAAACAGAGTGCACCGAGTATCAACGCGGGTACTGCGATATGCTTGATCATCGTGACCTCCGATCCTGTGCAGAGCAACGGTTATTGGGGCTTTGCTTGGCCGTGCGGATTAGCGCCTGGAGCATTGCCATGCGGATTCTTTCCATGGGGAGCGTCAGAGCCACCCTTATGCTGTTGCATCATCTTCTCGTGCTCAGCCTGTTGCTTCGCGCGCTGCTCCGGTGTCAGGAGTGCCATGACATCCCGTCTGGTCTTGATCGATAACAGCCGCAGCCCGATTTGAACATCCTCGCTTTGTTTAAGCTTGCTTTCGATGGCGCTCATGTCGGTCTTATCTTCATCCGTCAGCGCCTTTAACTCTCGCTCGGCCACCTGAATATCGGCTTCCATCTTGATGCGGCCCTTGTCGAGGTTGAGTTGCATCTCCTTGAGTTTGGTCACTTGCTCGGCGCTCAATCCGATTTCTTTTTCATGCTTCAGCAGGTGACGGATGAGGTGGCCTGCGCCGCCATGCATCATCATTTCCATCATAGATGCGCCCATGCCGTGGCTGCCCTTTTCATAGCCGCCGCCATGACCGCCGTAGCCGCCTTCAGGATTCGCCCAGGTGGGAGAAACCGTCAGGGCGCAGGCGAGGGCCGATGCGGTGGCAAATGTGAACAATTTCGTCGTCATTCATTCCTCCTTCGGTTAGGTCAATTAGTGTCCGGTCAGCCCGCGTAACAGCCCTTGGTCACCGGTGAGGGCATTCACCATAAATTGAACGGCCAGCGCGGCGAGCAACAAGCCCATCAAACGCGAGATGATTTTCTCCGCGATGGGATTCAGCCACTTCGCGCTACGTGCGCCGATTGCTAATATACTGTAACTCGCCAACCCGACGAGTACAAGGCATCCCAACAAGACGGTGTGGAGCAGGAAGGTCGTGGCATGGGTTTCCAGCAGGATCACGGTTGAGATCGCGGCCGGCCCAGCCAGCATAGGGATGGCGAGTGGGGTAATGGCGATATCGTCTTTGCTGGTTCCAGCGGCCGTTTCCGCCGCAGTTTCCTGCACCGTGGACCGTTGGGCGCGAAGCATATCGAGGGCGACCAACAGTAAGATCAATCCGCCCGCAATCTGAACCGCTGGCAGCGTAATGCCGAGCAATTTAAAGATCGTCTGTCCGAACAACGCGAAGCCGGTCAAAATCCCGATGGCGACCACGCAAGCCATGCGAGCCGTTCGCAGTCGTTGTGTCACCGAGTCTCGTGGGGTCATGGCGAGAAACGCCGGCACGACGGCAATGGGATCCACGATCACGAAGAGCGAGCTGAACGCGAACAGCGCGTATTCGATGACAGTCATGGGTGAAGTTGACCTCGGTCGGTACAATGCTGGTCAGGATGAACTGCGGCGCGACGCAACGAGGATCTCGGCTCGTGGATCGCTGTGGCGAACCCGGCCCAGCTGCTCATACAGGGCTCGTTCCTCGTCGGAAAGCGTGGTGGGCATGACGATCTTGAGCTTGAGAAATAAATCCCCCTGATCACCGGTGGCTTTCGGCAATCCCTTGCCCTTCAGGCGAAGTTTGCTGTCGGCTTTGCTGCCGGGAGGAATCTTCACCTTGACCGGTTCCGTCAAGGTGGGGGCCATGACCTCTGCGCCGAGTGCGGCTTCCCAAGGCCAGACCGGCAGCGTGACCTGTACGTCGAACCCTTTTTGGCGGAAGATGCCGTTCGGTTGAATGTGCACGCGGAGATAGAGATCGCCGGGTTTGCCCCCGTTGACACCGGGTTGTCCCTTGCCTGCGATGCGAACACGGGTGTCATGTTGCACGCCGGCTGGAATGCGTACTTCAATCGTGCGTTTCTCGGTTTGCGTGCCGGTGCCGCCGCAGACCACGCAAGGCCGGCCGCGAATGATGGCACTGCCGCCGCAGGCTTTGCATGGGATGCGTTGGGTGAGATCGATGC
>JBDTWG010000449.1:0-3123 GCA_040006855.1 Nitrospira sp. | reverse complement strand
TTATTGTGGCCGAACGCACGCCTCACCAACATCATCCGGAGGGCGGGGTCCATGGTTTGGTGGATTATGTCGGCGGTCGGATTTCCCAGTGGACCCACCTGCAAACGCGAGCCGGACACTACCCCCTTTCAGTGGCGACCAAGGCCACCATTCTTGGCCATACCCTGCGAGGCGCCTTCCCGACTCCGGTGGACAAAACCATGGCGCAACTCTTTGCCTACGAAGCCATTAGGCGGTTGATTGAACAGCCAGAAAACGTGGTTGGCTGCATGTTAGCGTACCGGGATACTGGAAATATTCAGCCAATCCCTCTGCATGCGGTGGGTCCAAAACCATTTGATTGGGAACTGTTTGCTCGCATGCACGGTATCGAATTGGTCTAGCAAAATTGGGGCTCCTCCCTGAAAAAACATCCTCAAAACTTACTGCCACATTTGTCACGTAGCTATACTATTTTTTATTGGTAATCCGGTCGTTCTCCGTTTTCAATGAATGAGGCTGTTGAATATATTAAACATTTGGCCTTTTCATGAAGCTATGCATGACTAAGGCTCATCGAAAGAAAATGAGGGAATGTTCAGCGCCCCCAAATTACCTAAGCCCCATCGCGACAGCGCCATCGTCAGAGGCCATTAATCGTTCGCGGGTAGGCTTTACCAGTAAAATTCACTTCATCGGTGATGCCCTTGGAAAGTTGTTCCAGTTCTGGCTCAGGGCCAGTGAAACGGTGGACGGCAAAGCGTAAAAAACGCGAATTGTGCTGTCGGAAATGATTAAGGCTCTGATTGCTGACAAAGAAGATGACAGCAATGACATCAAAGATGATCGGAAAAACGGGGTCATAAACCCTGTTATCCTGCCGCGTTGAAACCGCAATACGCCGATCCGTTACAAAAAATATTCCAAACCAGAAATAAGATCGAGCGCATGTTTGGCTTTCTCAAGCACACCCTATTGTTACACGCTACGACAAGACCGCCATTTCCTTCTTTGCCTTTCTATGTCTGGCTGGTATAAAAATACGGGTCAAAATTTTTCTGGAGTAATGTCCGCAGCGTTCCTTCGATTTTAGCAGGAGCATAATAAGAAGCACATGGAACAAAACCGCAAGCTGGTGCTGTTATTTTTCATAATTTTCTTAGAAGGCTATGTCGTCCTATCCGCTGAACTTCTCGCCATTCGCCAGACCCTGCCCTTTGTCGGCAGCGGCACGGATACGGTATCCATTATTATCGCTGCCGTCCTGATGCCGCTGGCCTTCGGGTACTATGCGGGCGGGCAGTACCAGGGAAAAATACGCAACAAACTTGTCCGCAACCTGCTGATGGCCGGGGCGTTTCTGACTATCGGGCTTTCCTATTTTGTCCTGACGTGGTTTTTCGGTGCGTTGACCGAAGGGCTTGAATGGAAAAACCGCTTGCTACTGACAACGTGTTACTCGCTGTTATTTATCATCACGCCTGTCTACCTGCTTGGACAGACCGTGCCCCTCGTCAGCAATTATTTCCGCCGCGCGCATTTGCCGCACGCTGCCGGAAAAATCCTGTTTTACTCGACGATCGGCTCGTTTCTGGGGGCAATTTTTACGACCCTTTTCCTGATGAATACGATCGGCGTATCGGGCACGGCCACAGTAACCGTCGCCTGCATTGTTGTTCTGATTGTCCTTCTGTCAAAGCTCAGGATCTGTTGGAGCACGGCTGCCGCCGTGTTCCTGTTCCTGCTCGCCGCTGCCCTTAACAGTCCCCCTGCGCTTGAAACGGTCGGGGTCATTTCGAATAACGCCTATAATACCCTGCAGATGGAAGACTACGGCAAAACGCGTTACCTCCGCCTGAACAGATCGTATGCCTCGGCTATTTATCCGGATAATCCGGAGTACCCTGTTTATGAATATGTGCGGTATATAGAAAACCATTATATCCGGCATTTCGGTCCCGCGAATATGAAGGGGAAAATTCTCATCCTCGGTGCGGGCGGCTTTACCATGGGTCTTGGCGACACATGGAACGATTATGTGTTTGTTGATATAGACTCTGATCTCAAGGAGATCGCGGAAAAAGAGTTTCTCAAAAGAAGACTGGGTAAAAACAAGATTTTTGTTGCTGAACCGGCGCGGGGATATCTCAATCGGACCAAAGAACATTTCGATCTGATTATCGTCGATGTGTTCAACGGGCTGAACGATGCACCGGAGCATCTGGTAACAAGGGAGTTTTTTAAGCAGGTGAGAAACAAGCTAACGCCAGACGGTATTGTCATTGTCAATCACATGGGCTCTCCGCTCGGCGAGAATGATTACGCCCGCGGGCTCGACAACACGATTCGTAGCATCTTTCCCCATACAAACCGAATCCCTCTTTACGATTTCAATCCATGGCGGATCGCACCGTCTGATGATAAGAACGTCCTCTACATCGCACGCAATTTTGCGCCGGGTGGTAATGAAAATATTTACACAGATAATCTGAACAGAGCGGCCTTCGACAAAAAGCAGGAAGTGCCGTATTAGCTGCCCTTGCGGCTTCGGGAAGATGTCAGTTGCATTACGCCGTGCCGCTGACCGACCGCGAATAGTTTCCCGCGGCCTGGTTGCCACCGACTCCAGGCGTCCTGCAGATTATAATAATAAAGGGTTGTATCGCTTGCCCATGTCGTGATGGAGCAGGCACCCAATTTTTCAGCATGCCGTAGCCCCAAAACCCTTTCATCGGGAACTTTTCGCGCGAATGCACGGAATCGAATGAGTGTAACGCAATACAGAACTCATTGAATTCCAGATGGATCCGGCCTCTGAGTTAGTCCATTGACTTTGGTCCGTCATGACCTTCAGCCATGAAGACCCTTTAAATTTCTGCTCAGGTCTCTCGGGCTTCTTCCGTTGTCGGTTGGTATCTCACACATGATTCCTCCCGTTTGCGTGGTAGTTGATTTTTAAGCCGGAAAGAGTACAGTAGCGCAATCTCCCGGGCAGGAAATGGGAGGAAAACGGACTTCACTCACCACAAAGAGAGTCATCATGACAAAGAAAAAACCATCCAAGAGACCTGCGAAGCCGACCGAGCCTGAACCATTCAACAAACGCAAGGTGAACCCCATCAGATTTCCCTCAGACCTGCCGTT
>JBDTWG010000448.1:0-3129 GCA_040006855.1 Nitrospira sp. | reverse complement strand
ATGGATGGTCGCTTCTCATTGATCACCAGCTTCAATCGTGGTCGTTGCAAGGGGCCTCGGGATCTCGTACATCGTGAGAAGGGTCTTCTGACAGCTCCACTTGGCTGAGCGGAACGAAGATGTGTTGATTCATATAGAGCACGTGGGTCTTGATCGCGATGTCCACGGATTGGTCGGTACACGTCGTCACTGTGGCGTTCAGGTCCGGCGCATCGAGAACATGCACCGTGATGTGTTCTTCTGGATCTATCCATGGACGGATGACTTTCTGTTTGTCCTCATTTGTCATAGGCCTGGTCTCTTTCCTGGTACAAACACTAATCCGAGCAGCCCGTCTCAGTCTGATGAGGGTCGCGCCCACGTTGCGGCTCAGTTCGGCCATGTGCATGACACGCCAGTGGATTCCACGGCTGTGACTTAAAAGAGCGGTGGAGGAGCCTTGCCGAATTCCGGCCGGTTCGGGGCGATCCGTCCCTGCCCGACAATTCTCCAGGCCCCCTCCTCATAACTCAGCTGATGGACATCTCCAGCCCAGCTGGACAAATTCACCCGTTCATCGTTCCGATCCGAGGTCGCCCAGAGGGCCCCGGTGCAAGTGATGCGTGCCGTTGGATGTTTCCCTGACGTGACAACCACGCGGGAAAACGAATGCAGCGTGGAGATCCGATCGTATTTCTCGAGAAATACCTTCCAGATCTTTCTCATGTCCGCTTTCGTGAGCTCCTGATACCGATAGTGGTCAGAGTAGACCGTCATCAGGGCGTCCAAGTCCTTCTTCCCTATGGCTTCCTCCGCCCGATTGAAGAGCTCCTCAATCTGACGAACCGTCTCGGCATCGGCTTGAAGGTCGGCTCCGGCGTCAATCCTCACCGCGGCTGAGGCCGGTGCACCCAGACCAAGAACGTGGAGACTGATGAGTACCAGCGTCCATGCGATGTGTGTGCGCCTTGTCATGCGAGTCATTCCTGTGGTGTTCCGCCCTGCGACGCCTCGTCCACTCGAGCCTTCTCGCGTCGATGGAGACGTCGAACCGTCGAGAGCCATGTCTGCGCAAAGGTAAATCGTACACCCCTGATTTTTACCGATGAATAATCCGTTGACGATCTGTCGACCACTCAGCGAGTGCCTCCAGGAGTGCACGTTCATTTCCGAACGTCGCGTCGATGACGAGATTGGCCTTATCCAACAAGAACAGAGCCGGCACGCCGATTGGAATATTCAGCACTTTCTGCCGGGCATCGTTCCCCTGGGCCACTTCATACGGTTCTAACTTCCCTTGTGCGGTGCGAATCACGGCCCATCGCTGGTCGCCAACTACCGGTTGGGCAAGGTGCCCCTTCACGACGCGGTCCCAGCCCGGCTGATCGGCCAGGTGAAAGTCGATAAATTCGTTCTGGTCTGTAACAACCAGTACCAGTTTATCGCCTGGCTTCAATGAGGGCATGCCCTTTTCACGTGCGGCTTCAACTGACAGCACCACCGGCATGAGTTCACCGATATTGACCTGGATTTGCCCGGACTTCACGGTTTGCACGGTGCCGGGGACGATGCGATCATCCGGCAGCAGCATCCGCTCGCTCCCCGCTGTGGTGGCGGATTGAGCGGCTCCTGGTGGCCAGACGCTGAATCCTGTACCGAGGGCGAGCCCGATCACGATCAGTGTGATCGTCTGAATACGAACATGTGTGGTCAACATACGGTTCCATTCCTTCCGGCTCTGCTTCCCAAAGCAGCTGGGCTATTACCGTGCGTTTCTGAGGACATTACACTGAACGTGCAGGGTGCACAGATTCTCGTTCCGCCTCCAGCCAATCCTCCAACGCGCAGCCGTCTCTGCGGCCGCGTTGGACATACAACTCATAGGCCCGGGCCGTGATGCGCGCATGACGGTCATCAAATGATGATTGCACAGGAGATGCCGACTTGCCGTTCGAGGTCGCAGTAGCGGGCTGTGCTTCTGATGGTACGTGGGCCTGCTTCGCTGTTCTATCGTGGGATGTTGGTGTGTTCGGCATGATGCGTCTCTTCCTCTCACCGGTGTGTGTGTGACTGAAAATGACTTGTGTTACGGCCGATCAGATTCATGCGTGTTTATGCGTGCGGTTGTCCACGCATTTCCTCGAGCACATGATTCGAGAGACGAATCGTATAGCGTCCTTCTCCGTTTGGCGCCAGCTTGAGCACTCCCTCTCGGCTCACTCGATCGATGGCGAGCAACACCTGGTTCCAGGTCAAATCTGGACATTCAACGACAATTTCATCAAGCGCAGTACCAGGCGACTGCACCAGGACTTCTAACAGGCGATGAGTCGTATCAAGCTGGTATGACATGTCTTCCCCCTCAATTAGACTTCCGCGCCTCCCCCATCTTCTTGCTTCTTGGCGAGTCTTCAGCGTCGGACTTGGACTGAACCCTCTCGCACCACTACGACGATTGACCCATTCAACGCGTCCTTCTGGTGCTGGGAGGGACCGTCACACCATGTCCCTCCCGTATGCGGCCAAGAGGCTACTCCGTGGGCTTTTGATTCATCGGTGCGTTTACCAGCGGTTGCATTGTGCCGCTCGGCCCTTGGTCGATGGGCAATAGCCCGGCCCCTTCCCGTCTCAGCAGCGTGGGATTACTCGGATCCTCAAGCTGCTGCACAATGGTCGCATTTCCGGACTCACTGCATCCCGCAGGGATTGGGTCGCGGTTAAATTCTGTTGCCCCGTGTCGTAAGAAAACTCACCACGGGAGGGATACCCTGGATGCACCGGCAGCAGCGCCGGGTTCGTCAGGGCGAGTCCAGTCATTCCAACCGACATCAATCCTATAATCCCGATCGTTATAAGTCTCATGATGCGTCCCTCCACGGTTGATCGATCACCATCTTCTCAGTTGAAGACGATCTCGATCCGTGATCGGGAAGTCGTCTCCCCGAAGCGAAGGGCCCCCCCGCCACCGGTTGTGCTCACCGGAGTGCGAAATCTGCCCCACCCCTGTCCACCACGCCAATCCCGTTTCTCTCTCACGAGCGGGCGACTCCTGGGAAAACCGGGAGGAAGACACGCCGTCTTAGAGATGCCGCGCGTCCCAGCTCCGCACGCGATCCCACCACCCCATGAGTTTCTCCTTCACCTTCTCCA
>JBDTWG010000447.1:0-3139 GCA_040006855.1 Nitrospira sp. | reverse complement strand
CACGAACCGCGCGGTGTGCTGGATACGGACATGATCTGTAACGGGCAATCCATTCATGTGTTGAATACTCATCTGGGATTGTGGCCGTTAGAGCGGTCCCAGCAAGTACAACGATTACTTGAATTATTGGATGTAAAGCACCGTGAGATGACGATCCTCATGGGTGATTTGAATGAATGGTGCGTCTGGGGAAAGTCGCTTCGGATCTTGCGACGGGTTTTCGGCCATCCGACGGCGCCTGAGACCTTTCCCGCCGGATGGCCGATCTTGGCGCTGGACCGGATCTGGGTCTCGCCCGCGCCAGCCCTTATTGGAGTTCAGGCGCACCATACAACATTAAGTGAGGCGGCGTCTGATCACCTGCCCGTGAGGGCGGAAATTTTTCTTGGGTCGGAACGCAAGTCCTGACACTGCTTTAAATCCGGGCCATCACCGGCACCTCAGAAGTCACTGGAAGTTCAACTGAATATTGGCCATGCCCGAGATAGCTCAGACGAAGCTGTCCGACTCGGCTCAGCCGGTCCACTTCTGAGAAGACTTGATTCCATGTCAGTGTGGGGCAGGCCCGGACGAGCATGTCCAAATCACATTTCTGGACAGTCGTGAAGACATCCAGAATGGTGTTCGCCGCATTGTTGTCAGACCTGCTCAATATGCTGTCTTGCCGTGAGATGGGACCATCAATACTGTGTAGCTTCCGGAACTGCATGGCGCAGTCTGGGCAATAGATGTGGGTGAGCTGGTATTCACCGCTCGATAGGTGGTGGGTCCTCAAAAAGACCTCCAGAGTATCCCAGGGCTCCTCCCTGTTTACAGCCTGCACATGCTTTCTGACCCGGTTGCATACACAGCATATAGGGATGACGATGGCGGCGTTCATGATGCCCCTCCCATTGATATGAACTGCGCGGAGACAGTAGTAGTGCGGATAGTAAAAAAAATGACCAGTGAGGTGAACTAGGTATCCTCCTAGTTTCTCTGTAAGTCGTCGTTCGGCCCCCGTGAGGAACGACGCCCTCAGATCGGGTGTGCCTGCTGTAACAAGGTTGGCACTGGGGGTAGGCGAGTGTTGAAGCCGCGACTTGAAGACCGACAGGTGGCTCTAGCCAGAGGGCTCTCGACCAACGGCGGGCAGTGTATATCGTTCTTCAATCGCGGCACGGATCAGACGTCGGCTCTCGGAAGCAGGTCCGGTGCTCTGATGTTCGATCTTCCGCACCTGGTCCGCCAATGTGTCGTCCTTGATACATTCTTGTATCCAGGCAGAGTAGTGATGGTTCACGAGATGATGGGTCCATGTTTCGTCATCCACCCCTTCGCCGATCTGCATGAAGAGTATAAGGTTCTGGGCGCGCAGATTGAGGCTGCCTGTAGGACCCCTAAAGTAAAAGCTCCGGTCTGGCGGCAATTCGCCTTCGGCGTACTTCCGTCGGTGCCGGCGGCGCTCTATTGTGCTTGGGGCAATCTCCAGCAGGAAAGGAGGTTCCTGCGAGGCGCGGTTCCAGATCATCGCGCGGCCTGGCTCAAGGTCAGAGTCTGCCAAGGTTGGGGCCGGCTGGTGAATCGCGGAGCAATAGGTCCCGATCGTCTCCCCCGGCGATTTGCCTAGGGCGAATACCATATCCATGGTCTTGAGTATTGAGGGCTCGATCTGGTCGGGGTGAACAGTGACATAGATCATGCCGGCTAACTCTTTCGCAAGGGAGAGTGCCGTCGGATTGCCGTCCGTAGGAAGCATGTGGTGCGTTTCATCCACCAGCATCCAATGCGGCCGGCCTCTCTTTGCGCGGAGTTCCTGGAGTTTGGGAAGTAACCCCAAAAAAAATGAGGGTCGGTCTTGTATGGGCAGGCCGACGAGATTCACCACGACGTGATTATTGGGATTGGCCAAGGCCGTCAGAATTTCGGTGAGGCTGGGACCATCCTGCGCCGTGCCGAGAACGATCGCCTGCGGAAAGCTCTCGTAATCCCCTTCCGGATCGATGACGCACAATTGATAACCTCGCTCACCGAGCCGCTCAAGCAGGCCGGTGGCAAGTGTTGATTTTCCGCTGCCGGAGGTCCCAGCAAGGAGCAGATTTTGTCGCGCCGGATAGAGGTTCACTTCGTCGCCGCTATCCCGCTGGCCGAGGAGGATTTGATGCCTCGACACAGATTGTTCCGCTACCTCGAGGTCGTTCTCCATGAGATCGTTGATGAGCTCGATGACGCCGATGCCATGGTCTCCGGTGGTAGTACGATCCGCGGTTTCTTTCAGCATAGGCACGGCGTTCGCAACGGCGACGCCATATTCGGAGAGCGTGAGCATGGCATGATCGTTTTCTCCATCGCCGATCGCCGCAATATTGTGCGGTGAGAGTTCCAACTCTTTGAGCGCGGCCGTCAGCCCGGTGGCTTTGTTGACACCTGGAGAAAGCACCATGACGGCGCCTTTATTGAAAATAATGCGTAGCTCAAGGCCGAGATCCCGGATGATATCCAGAATGACGGTTTCATAAGGCACGCGGGTGGCGACGATGGAATGTCCGATACTGAGATGCTGCACTCCTCGACGCTGCACTTCGTCCAGGAAGGCCGGGCGAGGGGCGGGGGCCAGCAGGGAAATTTCCTTGGTCGAGGGACGGTATAGGACCGCACCGTTTTCCGCCACCACGCGTTCGCACAAGGTGACCTGAGGAAAGATCTCCAACAACTCCGGCAAGAGTCGACCCGTCACCAGAATCAATTTGCGACCGGATGCCACTAGGCGTTCGATAGCGTCGACGGTGTCCGCAGTGACGGTTCCGTCGGACGCCAAGGTTCCGTCATAGTCGGCTGCCAACGCTAGATAACGCATCTCGCACGTCCCTTCCGTGATGACCCAATGCCATCTCTGCCTCTGCGTCAATACGCCGCCCCATGTATACAGTCTCTAGCTTCACGCGTGAGCTAGTAAGTCTCCTAGGGAGGTTCCGAGCTGGCGAATTCCATGATCCGTGACACAAGAGTGCAGAAAGAGGTGTGAGCGTATGACCTGTGCCCATCATGGCCTCCGGCTCATTCAGTGCTGCATGATGGTCTTCCTGACGACCGCGCTTGAGGGATGCACGACCCTTGTCGCACCGACTCAACAGAGCGCGGCCACGGAATCGAGTCAGCG
>JBDTWG010000446.1:0-3167 GCA_040006855.1 Nitrospira sp. | reverse complement strand
ATCGCCCGTCACGCGTAGTCCCTCAAAGCGTGCGGCCCATTGATCGAGCTTGCGACTGCAGGCCGCGAAGGGTTCCTCGGTGTGAAGTGAGGCGCTGAGGTGATACCAGTCCCAGCTAGGGATGAGTTCTAGTTGGCCCGTCCGGAGGTGGTCGTGAACATGCGGGATCGTTCGTTGCAGGGCCGTGGTCGCCATAGGTGGGGTGAGCGACGGAGAAAGAATCCATAGACACCCTTCATGATCGTCCAGCCCGGTCTGGATATAGGAGCTCACGAGGTGTTGCAACTCCGTGGCGGATCGATAAAAGGCGCAGAGATGGCTTCCCCACGGCAGAGTCAGTGACTCGGTGCAGCCTAGACGGGGCATAATGTCGTCGGAAGGTCGGGCGTTGGGAAGATGAACGAGTGGGTATGCTCTGGAACCGTAAGGCCTAACGACCCGCTACTGCTGCCACAAAATCCAAGGAGAGCAAAGTGACCCCGTGCCGCGAGCAAGTTCCATAAATCCATCAAGCGGCTTGGAATGTCACTGATTCCTGC
Source organism: Nitrospira sp. (assembly GCA_040006855.1). GTDB lineage: Bacteria > Nitrospirota > Nitrospiria > Nitrospirales > Nitrospiraceae > Nitrospira_A. Next base: position 2,628 of record JBDTWG010000446.1, on the reverse strand, counting down.
AAGCAAAGAGTCAGTACAACCTTTCCACACTCGGATGGATCGGCGGGTGTATAAGCTATTTTTGAAAAGGAGATCCATTACTGGGCAGAGTGTGCCTTCTCCGAGAAAGAGAGGTTGGTCGACGAGCGATGGCTCATGGGCACCGGCGCCCAAAGTTGAGCTCTTCTTCTGCCCCCTGCATTTCCCCAGGCACACGACGTCATTGAGTATTTCATCCGCTCGAGGAAGAGGGTAGGCATTTCTCAGGCCGCACGCTCTTTCTGGTAGACAATCTCAGCACCATGGTCGAGCTCCTCGGCCGGGAGCTTGACGGACTTCCGTGGGCGGACGGTTTAAGCTGAGAGGGCAGAATCGTCACGAGTAACAGAGAGCACGAAACACCACAGGACGATAACCATTCCAAAGAGTAGTCCGAAGGTGACGAACAGCATTTCTTTGATTCCTCATATATTTCCAGGTAGCGAAACGATGACCGTAGGGCTCGCCTCGTATTCGAGAGCCGAAGGACGGCTCGTGCAAGATACGACCCATCGCTCCCCGCGCCAGGCATTTCAACGATAAAACTCTTGAATTATTAAAGAAATTTCTCCCCGAGTCGCTGCTGGACTATGTAGGGCTGAAGGAACCGTGCGCCGCTCCAAGAATCTAAAAAGATACACAAGAGTATCGGATCAGATACGACTTTCTTAAACTACAGGGTCCGCCATATGACCCACCCGCGACTAGATATGGTTCTGGCAGAGGCTATTGGAGCGAGCATTCACTGTCGGACGGCCATGAGCTGGTTTACGGTACAGAGCTTGCTGAGTATCGGGCTATAGCATTTCACCACTGAAGGGATCACAGAATGAATTACATGGTGACGGTTTCACTTGTGACGATGGTAGTCAGTGGGCTCGCCATTATAAAAGTATGGAAGTCCTAAGACCGCAGGATGCGGCCCCAGGGGCTGTTCTCATCCGATTCGTACGTATGGGATCCAATACCCCATCGCGGGGACACGTTCGTGTGAGGCGCTCCGCAGACGCTGCCCCGTGTCTGCATTGCACCCCACGCACCTGAAGGAGGAGCGGCCCGAGCCTCGGTGAGGCGTCTGGCGCTCAAAGCAATTTTGCCGCGACTCTTAGTCGTCGAAGATGATCCGGATCAATCCCGGATACTCTGCGACCGTTTGAAGCTGTATGGCTATGCCGTGTCTTGTGCGAACGACGGTCCCGCGGCCTTAGAGATGCTGCAGACCGATTCGTATACCGGCCTGCTGCTGGACCTGAACCTCCCCACGATGCCAGGACACCGCGTGCTGGAGCAGGCCCGCCATGCCTGGCCCGATTTGCCCGTCCTCGTGTTGTCCGCCTCGCGAGCGGGGATTCAATCCGTACAGGACTCACAGCCCGACGCCTGTGCCTATATCCTCAAGCCCTACAACAGTAGTCAATTGAAACAAGCCTTGGTGAAGTCCTTTGGCCCGCGACCGGAGCCTGTGTAACGTGGATACTACGTCCTTTGAGGGAACGGTCGTATGAAGGATGACGAATGCCCTCCGTCTGCCCCGGCGCTGAGCAGAAAATTGAAAGAAGGGGAGGAATACTTTCTCCGTGTGCTGGAAGGCGTGCGGGACTATGCCATCCTCATGCTGAGTCCCGAGGGCCGGATCCTAACCTGGAACGCGGGCGCTCAAGCCATGAAAGGGTATAGGGCTCAGGAAATCATCGGGCAGTCCTTCTCGCGCTTTTATACCGACCCCGATATTCAGAGCGGCAAGCCGTTCAAGCTTTTAGAAGCTGCGGCCCGAGACGGCCGCGTGTCGGATGAAGGCTGGCGGGTGCGAAAAGATGGCTCTCGCTTTTGGGCCTTTGCGGTCCTGACCGCGTTCTATGATGAGACCGGCGGGGTGCAGGGCTACGCGAAAATTACCCGAGATATGACGGAGCTCCATGACACGGTTGAGCGCCTGGAAACGGCGAATGCGCGGCTTCGCGAACTCGATGAGGCCAAATCCTTTACGATCTCGGTGGCCTCGCACGAGCTGCGGTCCCCCTTAACGTCGATTAAGGGATACGTGGAGAATTTAGTCGAAGGGGTCGTCGGGCCCCTGCCCGAGCAGGTCATGTATTATTTGACTCGCATCGATCACAACATAGACCGAGTCATCCGCATGACGAACATGTTATTGGATCTCTCGCGGATTGAGTCGGGTCAGATGGCCTTGCAGCTAAGCACCGTCTGTACGAAGGAGGTCATCACGAATGTCCTCCAAGACCTTAAACCTTTCGCCCAAAAAAAGGCCATCACCCTGCAAGCCGAGGCTCTGGTCGATGCGCCGGTACGTGCCGACCGGCACAAGTTAGAGCAGGTGGTCCTGAACCTCGTTCATAATGCCCTCAAATTCACCCCAGAGCGAGGAGCCGTCCGCATCCGCTCGGACATGACGCAGGACCAACGTCTCACCATCACGGTGGCCGACACCGGTTGCGGCATCCCCCGCGAGCATCACGACAAGGTGTTCGAGAAGTTTTATCGCGCGCCCTCGCCGGTTCACGAAGGCTCTGGCCTCGGGCTGGCCATCACCCGGAAGCTCGTCGAACTCCAGGGCGGCACCATCTGGCTTGAAAGCGAGCCTGGCCGCGG
>JBDTWG010000445.1:0-3168 GCA_040006855.1 Nitrospira sp. | reverse complement strand
AGTCGGCCGATCGAGCGATCGCCGCCATGCGGCGAGGCGTGCTGGAAGAACTACCGTGACGACGCACGAACTCGAACAGATCTTACTTCAGCAACCGGTCTCTCTGCTGCATCGACTCGCGCGCGGACGCATCAGCCGACACTTTCGGTCAGGCAAACGCAAGCTCGTCGATCTCCTCTTGCACGCCTCCGAAGAGAACCGTCCGGGCCTGGAATCTGATCTGGTGGCCCTGATCGAAGAACAGACGCGCCGTCAACCGGCAGCGCCGGTCGAGACAGTCTCTCAGGCCCCGGTCAAATCCAGACCTCCGACATTCCCCATGGCACAACGCTCCCACAAGACTGAAGACCACAGCCACCATGAACCGCCCGTGTCGCTACATGACTGGTTGTCAGGCATCGGCGTGCCGCCTCCGCAGCCGTTTGTGCCGGATGCGTGGCAGGTGGATGCGCTCGCTCGGCTCGCCGAAACCGACGTCGTCGTCAGCGTCCCCACAGGAAGTGGAAAAACGTATGTCGCTATCGAGGCGACGAGGCGCGCGATGCGGGAGAACCGCACCGTCATTTACACGTCGCCGTTGAAGGCGCTGTCGAACACCAAATTCACGGAGTTCTCTCGCTTGTTCGGCCCCGATCAAGTGGGCATTCTCACGGGTGACCGCCGCGAAAACGCTCAAGCATCCCTATTGATCATGACCACCGAAATCCTGCGCAATCTGCTCTACGATGCGGCGGGAGGAGAGATCGATGTCCGCCTGGACACCCTCGGATTGGTCATCATGGATGAATCACAATATTTGGCCGACCCGGAACGCGGCGTCGTATGGGAAGAAACCTTGATCTTCTGTCCGTCGCAAGCGCGGCTCCTGCTCCTGTCTGCTTCGATTGGAAATCCCCAGGATATTGCCGATTGGTTGACCGCCATCCGTCCCACGCCGTGCTCACTCATTCGCCATACGAAACGTTCTGTTCCGCTCCGAGCCGGCTACCTGCACCCGAACGAAAAGCTGACCCCGTTGTTTCGTACCGCCGGGATCCCCTATGGCCAACCGCACTTGCTCCACCCCGAAGCCAAACGGCTGTTCGCCGAGTACGAAGAAGAAACCGGGCCCTCCCGCTCGCGCTAAACGCAGTGGCCGGATGCCGTCGCTCGTGAAACGTGAAACGCATCTCGCGAGCGAGAGCGCCGTCCCAGGCCCCTTGATCCCTTTCTTGCGAACGACGAGAGACGAGCGACGAACGACGGCTAGAAGGAATAGGTCAGCCCGATGGTAGGTCCATGTCGAAGGGTTTGGAACTGGGTTAGGGGGGCCGTAGCCGACGAACCGTCCGCGCCATAGAGTTTCCACTGATCCGCGGTGAGCACACGGTTCCACCAGACTCGATAACCACCCGTGAGATAGAGCCGGTCCCAAATCCTGACACGAAGGTTCACATCGGTATTGGTTCCGATGCCAAGACCTGTCATGCGAAAACTTGGATCCTGCGCCAAGTCGGTGCGGAGGTAATGCACATCCTCATTGTTGAGATAGGACAAGAGGAGCGCGGCTTTTGCTTCTAAGCTGACACGCGGATCGATTTTATATTCAACCTCGCCCCCAAATCGTCCCGAGACCCAGGTCGTCGTATTCGTGATCACCGACTGATTGCGAAACCCAACTGTGCCGGCGGGAGAACAACGAAACTCCGAACTCGGGGATGAGGCCGTGGTGCACTCCGCTTGAGTCACGCCGGTGGCCACATGCCGCTCGCGCCAATACTGCAATCCCACAAACATGCCCACGCGTCCCTTATTCTCCTGGAAGGTATGCGTCGTCACGCCTATATCACCGTTGAGGTACCAGAGGTTATCGCCGCTGATGTCGCTATAGGTTCGCGAGAACCGATGTTCCCCACTGACGGTAGCGCCTTGGGACGCCGCGCCTTGCGCGCTCAGAAAGTCGTCATCTGTCAGACGCCCTCCTCCGATGGTGCCGTAGCCGAAAGCCCCCCGCAGAAACACCTTATTCTTCAATTGCACTCGTCCCGTGATCTCGGTGACGTTCGTGCCGGTATCTTTGTATTTGAGCTTTGAACTGGGATTTCCCAGATTCGGATCTAAGCCGGAGGCGTTGTGGCTCCAGACCGTTTCACCTTGGCTGAACCATTCGGACACCCCGATATCGACTCGCTGAACAGAAGAAGATTGGGCCGGCGCGACCTCAGCCGCAGCCAGCGGTGCGTCGTAACCCGCATGGCACAGGAACAACACGCAGAGCAGACATCGCAACGCGATCATAGCTCGAAACTCCTTTTTCCAACCCTAGTCGCTCACCGATGGCGCACTTCACCATGCGACTACGTATCTCATTAGAAAGCGCGCCAAGAGATACCTTACCTATAGAGCATGGTCAACAAGTTTCTGAGCGCTGCGGTGACTGTGACGGGAACTTGGCAGCGAACGCGCGCCAACCTTCGGGTCGCTCCCTAAGTAGGTCATCCAATCGTCGTCACTGAGAGCTCTTGCGCTTTTGTGCATCGAGGTGCCGGATTCATACAGGTCCCCGCAGATGGACGGAGCCGTTCTACGGGTCGCTCACTAATGAGCGTACTTGCATGTTGCGAAATTTTTACTTGCCTATTCGGAATTGATTCGTTAGGGTCTCGTGAGATCTTCGTCCCTGTCTGGAATCTCACCGAATTCTGCTGAGTGATTCCCGACAAACAACTAAGCGCAACACCGAAGTTCGTTGCGGTGGCACGACTGTTGCTCACCAACAGGCGATTGCATTTTTCATTTCAAAAAAACACCTAAGGGAGCACCCACCATGACCGGCCTGCCCGCACCGCTGAATTCCAATCCACCCCGAAGCATGAGAAAACGTGCTGCGGGAAATATTGTTTGCTTCATGTTGCTGCTTGGGCTGGTTGAATGTACTGCGGGAGGCTCGCTGACATTCGCACAGAATATCCAGTTTACGCCGAGTGCGGTATCCATCACCGTGCCTCAAGGGGGCACGGGCACCGGCTCTATAACGCTCACAAAATCCGACACGGCCCAACACACTTATTTCATCAGCGCCAACCAGTCCTGGATCTGGCTGAATCCACCCTACGGCAGTACTCAGACGATTTCTACCGAGACCGATGTACTTACGGTGACGGTGAATACCGCCACGATGGGACTGTC
>JBDTWG010000444.1:0-3174 GCA_040006855.1 Nitrospira sp. | reverse complement strand
AGGGGGCGAATCCCTTCCGGGTGCGGGCCTACCGTTTTGCTGCCCGGACGCTCCGCGATCTGTCCCGTGAGGTGTCGGAGATGGTGGAAAAGGGCGAAGACCTGACCACCCTTCCTGGTATTGGAAAAGACCTGGCGGGCAAGATCGCAGAAATAATCGAGACCGGCACCGCGGCTGTCCTGGAGGAGTATCACAAGAAGATTCCAGCCACCGTGACGGAATTGCTGCAGATCCCCGGCCTCGGTCCCAAGCGAGTGAAGGCGCTCTCTCGCGAGTTGCACATCCACAGCGCGCCGGAGTTACAGAAGGCGGCGCACGAGGGGCGAGTGAGAGCGCTTCCCGGCTTCGGAGAGAAAATAGAACAGCATATACTGGACGCATTGGCGGTACGTGTTCGTACAGCACGACGGTTCAAGCTTGCCGTCGCAGCTCAATATGCAGAGGCGCTGGTGGCGTACCTGCGGCAAGCTCCTGCAGTGAATAGAGTCACGGCGGCCGGGAGTTATCGTCGTGGCAGAGAAACCATCGGCGATTTGGATGTTCTGGTTACGGCTCGCCAGAGTGCGTCCGTGATGGAGCGCTTCGTGGCCTACCCCGAAGTGGAGGAAGTTCTTGCGCAGGGCGAGACTAAGGCGAGTGTCCGGCTGAAAAGCCAGCTGCAAGTCGATCTGAGGGTCGTTCCCGATGACTGTTATGGCGCAGCGCTACAGTATTTTACCGGCAGCAAGGACCACAGTGTCGCGCTTCGGCAATTGGCGCAGCAGCGTGGGCTCAAGATTAGCGAATATGGCGTCTTTCGAGGCGAGTCACGACTGGCCGGGGAGACCGAGGAATCACTCTATGCCGCAGTCGGTCTCCCCTGGATTCCACCGGAACTGAGAGAGAATCGCGGGGAGTTCGAGGCGGCGAAAGCAGGACGCCTCCCGCATCTCGTGGAGCAGCAGGACCTGCTGGGTGATCTACACGCCCATACGAAGGCCACAGATGGCCGACACAGTCTGACGGAGATGGCAGCGGCCGCTCGACGGCGGGGATTGGAATATCTCGCCATCACCGACCACTCGCGTCGTTTGACCATGGCCAAGGGTCTCGACCCCAAGCGGCTGCTGATGCAAATGGATGAAATCGACCGGCTCAATGCCACCTTGTCTGGGATCAGGCTGCTGAAGGGCATTGAGGTCGACATTCTTGAGGATGGGAATCTGGACCTGCCGGACGACGTGCTCGGCCGATTGGATCTCGTGGTCGGCGCGGTCCACAGCTACTTCCGCCTTTCCAAACAACAACAGACCGACCGCATTATGAAAGCGATGGAGCATCCGCATTTCTCGATCCTTGCGCATCCTACCGGACGCCTGATTGATCAGCGCGAACCCTATGAGGTGGACATGCTTCGCGTGCTACGCAAGGCCAAGGAGCGTGGCTGCTTTCTCGAAGTCAACGCTCATCCGGAACGGCTGGACCTGACGGATACGTACTGCCAGATGGCAAAAGAAGAGCGAGTTCTGCTGGCGGTCAATACTGATGCGCACAGTACTCTGGACCTTGAAAATATACGATTCGGGGTCGGACAGGCCAGGCGAGGGTGGCTAGAAAAGTCCGACATCGTCAACACGAGATCCGTGAAGGAGGTATTGAAACTCCTGAAGCGGACGATGGGAGCCTGACAGAGGGATGAGGAGGAGCGATGAGCGACCAAGCTGAGCTGTTGGCGAAGGCATTGAAACCGGCAGAAGAGGCGTTGCGGCTGCACAGGTACTACAAGGGGAAGATGCAGACGTTGCCGAAGTGTGCGATCCGGGGGCTGGAGGATTTCTCAATTTGGTACACGCCTGGCGTGGCTGCCCCCTGCAGGGCGATCCAGGCAGATCGAGAGCTGGTCTATGAATATACGAATAAGGCGAACACGATCGCCGTCATCTCGGACGGCACGCGAGTCTTAGGGCTGGGCGATATCGGCCCGGAAGCCGGGCTGCCGGTGATGGAAGGCAAAGCGTTGCTGTTCAAGTATATGGGCGGGGTGGATGCGGTACCCATCTGTCTGAATACGAAAGATCCTGATGAACTGATCCGGACTGTGCGACTCCTCGCCCCCTCGTTCGGTGCCATTAATCTGGAAGATATCGCCATGCCCAAGTGCTTTCGAATTCTGCGTGAGCTGCGGGCTACCAGCACGATCCCTGTGTGGCATGACGATCAGCAGGGAACCGGCACGGTGCTCCTCGCAGGGTTGCTGAACGCGCTCACGGTGGTAGGAAAGGACATTAGGCAGGTCCGCATCGCCATGATCGGCATGGGGGCAGCGAATATTCCTACCTACCGATTCTTGACTGCCTGTGGCGCAGAGCCATCCCGCATCCTAGCCTGTGACGCAGGAGGCTTATTGGGAAGGCACCGGCGAGAGTACGAGGAGGATCCGGCATTCAGCGAACAATGGGGGGTGTGTGTCCACAGCAACCCAGCCGGTTTGCGCGGCGGTATTGCCGAGGCTCTAGCAGGCGCCGACGTCTGTGTGGCCTTCTCGGCCGGCGGCATCATCAAGCCGCAGTGGGTGAAGGCCATGGCGCGTGATGCTATCGTCTTTGCCTGTGCGAATCCGGTTCCTGAAATCTGGCCTTGGGAGGCGAAGGACGCCGGCGCGCGCATCGTCGCCACCGGCCGCGGTGATTTTCCGAATCAAGTGAACAACTCGCTGGTCTTCCCGGGGATCTTCCGTGGCGTGCTCGACGTGCGCGCGCGAACGATTACCGATGAGATGGCCATTGCTGCGGCGCATGAACTGGCGCAATGCGCGCGGGAGCACGGCATCCATGAGGAGCGCATCCTCCCGACGATGGACGAATGGCGGGTGCCGGTTCGACTCGCCCTCGTCACGGCCTTGAAGGCGCAGGAGCAGGGTTTGGCGACAGTGATGAGAACGAAAGACCAGATCCAGATCCTGGCGGAATCGAAGGTCCGCTATGCGCGCGAAGCTATGCGCGTGTTGCTGCGCGAGGGGCTGATCGTCGCCCCGCCGGCAGCTAGGGAGTGATAAGAGCGGTGGAGGCGGGAACCGCGATGGCCATGCAGGACTAGGCGCAGGGTTGATTTGTATTAATCGGTACTTAATCGGACAGACAACGTCAGATGAACTAACCCGCATTATTCATGAGCACTTCTGCTGCAATCGCCGAT
>JBDTWG010000443.1:0-3184 GCA_040006855.1 Nitrospira sp. | reverse complement strand
TGTGTTGATTCTCCGCGATGTCGAAGGGCTAGAAGCGAAAGAGGTGTGCGAGCTGCTGAAGATCACGGAAACCAATCTGTATGTGCGGTTGCATCGGGCAAGGGAGCGAGTGCGTCAGGCGGTTGAGGCCTACCTGGAGGGGGTGGCACCAGCAGTGTAAGGAATGCCGGCGCAGAAAGACTTAGGGGGAGAAGGATCATCGGAGATGCTCAGCAATGGCATACGATTTGTCGGCACTGACTGCGCCGGACATGACCTGCCGAGAGTTGGTTGCGCATACGTCGGCTTATTTGGATAAGCAGCTAGACGACGCGTTGACCCGGCGTACGACCCTGCATCTCACGGGCTGCGTTGGCTGCGAGACGTATCTGAACCAGATCAACGCCATTCGCAATGTCCTGAAACATCTGGTCCGCGGGAATGCGGAGCCGGCCCAATGTGATCATTTGCGGGAGGCGTTCAGCGCGCGACAAACCCCGAAAGTTTCGCCGGCGTGAACGTAAAAGACTCCAGAGGAAAGCCCTGACACTTGTTCTGACTAGGTGGGAAGGGTAAGGTTGTTGTATCCACCACTACGCACCGAGGGACTTCGGTCTCTCAATGTCGATCCGTCAGGACAAGGGGATTCATGGAGAGTGCACTGCTTTACGACCGGCTGCAGTTTGCCGTGACGGCGACCTTCCATTACCTCTTTCCGCAGTTGACGATGGGTCTGGCCCTCCTGCTCGTGTATTTTCGAACCAGGGACCTCTTGAGTCATGACGACCATTATCATCATGTGGCGCGCTTCTGGACCGGCATCTTTGCCTTGAGTTTTGCTTTCGGCGTCGTAACCGGCATTCCGCTGGAATTTCAGTTCGGCACCAACTGGGCAAAGTTTTCCACTTACGCCGGTGGGATTATCGGTCAAACCCTTGCCATGGAAGGGATGTTTGCCTTCTTTCTGGAATCGTCCTTCCTTGGCATTTTGTTGTTCGGTGAGAAGCGATTCAGCCGACGCATGCAATGGTTCGCCGCGCTCATGCTGTTTCTGGGCTCCTGGCTGTCCGGCTATTTTATTCTGGCGACGAATGCCTGGATGCAGCATCCTGTGGCCTATCGCGTGGCCGAAGATGGTCGCCTGCTCGTGGACAGTTTGACCGGACTGCTCACGAATCCCTGGCTTTTGTGGCAGTTCGCCCACAACATGACTGCCGCTGTGGTGACCGGGTCATTCGTGATGGCGTCGCTAGGCGCGTTTTATCTCTTATCGGGCCAGCATCTCGTCCAGGCGAGAACCTACTTACGCACCGGTGTGGTGGCAGGCGCCATTGCGTCGGTTCTCATGATTTCGCCCACAGGACACGAGAACGCACGGCAGGTATTCGAGTATCAGCCAATCAAGGGCGCCGCCTTCGAGGGGCTGTTCCGTAGCGAGCGTGGCGCGGACGTTCTATTGATCGGCCAGCCGAACACGGAAACCATGACGATCGATAACCCGCTCGTCGTTCCTTCGGCCCTCAGTTTGTTGGTCTACTATGATCTGTATGCGAATGTGAAGGGACTCGATGCCTTTCCCCGGAAAGACTGGCCTGACAACATTGCGCTGCTCTATTACTCATACCACGTCATGGCTGGACTGGGCACCATGCTGGTTGCCGTGATGGGGCTGGCGCTGCTCTGGTTATGGCAGGGGCGGCTTTTCACGGCTAATTGGTTGCTCTGGTTGCTGATGCTCAGCGCCCCGTTTCCCTATATCGCCACTACGGCTGGATGGATGACGGCTGAAATCGGCCGCCAGCCTTGGCTGGTGTATGGCCTTCTGCGCACAGCGGACGGAACGTCACCGTTGGTCCACTCGGGGAACGCGCTATTCACGTTGCTCGGGTTTCTCGGCCTCTACTTGTTTTTAGGACTCCTCTTTTTGTTCCTATTTGCCGAGACCGTTCGACATGGACCGGCAGAGGCAGCCTCTGCAGGCGGTCCGCCGGTCTAAACGGCGTATCCGATACGCGATGGAAACGTTTTGGTACAGCGCTGTGACATTCATGCTGGCGGTGTATGTCGTCCTGGATGGCTACGATTTTGGCGTTGGCATGGTGTATCCCTTTGTGGCGCGAACGGAAGAGGAACGGCGTCACGCGCTGTCGGCGATTGGGCCGGTCTGGAGCGGCAACGAAGTATGGTTGATCGCGGCCGGCGGCGCGCTGTTTCTTGCCTTTCCCCGAGCCTATGCCGCAGGTTTCAGCGGCTTCTACTTAGCCTTGATCATCGTCTTGTGGCTGTTCATGGGTCGCGGCCTAGCCATCGAGTTGCGCGCACATGTGGACCATCCCCTGTGGAGACAGTTTTGGGATGTGATCTTCGCCGCCTCCAGTGCCTTGCTCGCGGTGGTGTTTGGCATTGCGCTGGGCAATCTGATTCGTGGCGTCCCGTTGAATGCCGACGGCTATTTCTTTGTCGCGCTTTGGACCGACTTTGTGCCGGGGCCGGACCCAGGCATCATCGATTGGTTTACCCTGCTACTGGCACTCACCAGTGCTGTGCTCTTGACGGGGCATGGGGCCAATTATCTCGCGATGAAAACGACGGGTGATTTGCAGGCGAGGGCACGGCACGTGGCACGCCTGAGCGCATATGGCATAGTGCTGCTCGTGGCGCTGGTCCTACCGGCTCTGTCCGGAGTGCAGCCGTCGTTTCGGCTCAACTATGATGCCCATCCGATCGGCTATGGGTGGCCCCTGATGGGCCTCGCCGCACTCTTGGCCTTGCTCGTTTTTCGAGCGAGAGAACGAGACGTGGCTGCTTTTGCTGCATCGAGTGTGTTGTTGCTGGGCTTGCTCGCCGGCACAGCCTGGGGGTCCTATCCCAACATTTTGATCGCGACCGCCGATCCCTCCCTTAGCTTGACGATTACCAATGCCTCGGCCGGAACCTATGGCCTGCAGGCGGCGGTGTGGTGGTTCACAATCGGACTGGCCATTGTGATCACCTATCAACTTTGCATCCACCGTCTGTTTTGGGGTCCCGTCAAAACAGAACCCCGCGATCTTTCCGCTCACTGATCCGCCCGTAAGATTTCTCTCAATCGACAGACAAAGTGATAGGAACGCAGCGCTATCCGAAGTGCGCAGGTGTAATCAGACGCTTGTGCATCACTTTCACCGGGAGGTCTTTGATGAAAAAGCTTATACCGTCAATCGTA
>JBDTWG010000442.1:0-3187 GCA_040006855.1 Nitrospira sp. | reverse complement strand
GATCCGACCGGCGCGGGTGATACCTTCGCCGGCGGATTTCTGGGGTACTTGGCGGCGACGGGAAACCGGTCGGCGGGCGCGATGCGGCAAGCGATCATCTTCGGGAGCGTCATGGCGTCATTTACCGTAGAAGCCTTTAGCCTTGACCGATTGAGGATCCTAGATTACAAAGAGATTGAGGCGCGATTCAAAGAGTTTAAGCGGCTCACCCACTTCGAGGACATCGGAGCATAATGGTCAATCGTCCGGTTCAGGAACGATCGGTACAACGAGTGCAGGCTGGTAGTGCCCGCTGGCTCCTGTTGTTGCTAGGACTCTGCATACTTTCCGGTTGCGTGAATGAAGAGAATTTGCGCAAGTCGAAAGGGTTTTACCAGGAGGGGATTGCCCAACTGAACTCCGATCAACAGCAAGCCTATGTGTCCTTTCAGAAAGCCGTCAAGCTGAATCCTGACAATAAGGAGGCGCATTACGGACTAGGGCATATCTATTCCTTGCAGGGACGGTACAAATTGGCCGAGGAAGCTTTTCGCGAAGCCATTCGCATTGACGCCGACTATGCCGAGGCGCAGACCTATCTCGGGCATATGTTGGTGAATCAAGATCGTTGGAAAGAGGCGATCGCGGCCTACCGGCAGGCTCTCGGTAATCCGTTGTATTCGACGCCCGATCTGGCACGATTTCACTTGGGCAAAGCCCTCATGCATGAGGGTGATCTGCAGGGAGCGATGGAAGCCTTGGAAGACGCGACGACCGTCACGCCGCCGAATGTGCCTCCCGCGATGCTGCAGTTGGAACTGGCGCGCGTCTATCACAAGCTCGGGTTTGATGTCCGAGCGCGCGAGGCCCTCGCGAAGGTTACGACATTGGATAAGAGCGGAGAACAGGCAGCCGCAGCGCAGGAACTGCTCGGTAAGCTTAAACCATAGGCGGATACCATGGAGTCAGTGGGTGAATTTTTTCGGCAAGTTCGCGAGACGAAAGGCCTGACCGTCGATGAGGTGGCCTCGAAGACTCGCATTCGGACGGATTTCGTCCAAGCGATCGAAGAGGGAAATTTTGCCAAACTCCCCGACCAAGTGTTCGCTCGTGGGTTTGTCCGCTCCTACGCACGTTCACTGGGGTTGGATGAGGAAGATGCCATTCATCGATTCGTCCAGTCCGCCGGGGCGTTTTATGAAAAACAAGGCGAGCGGGAACGTTTGAGGCAGCGACAAGTCGAAGAGGAGCGGCGTCGGAAGGCCAATCGCAAAGCGGTGGGTATTGCCATCGCTGTGGCCATTGCGACACTGATCTTCTTGCTGAGCCGCGAGCAGTCTTCAACACTTGTGCGGCGATCTGGGTCGGATGCGTCGACGCCCAGCAAAAAAAGCGCGCCGTTCGGCAAAGACGCGCGCGAGTCCCTGCCGCGTCAGGGATTGGAGCTTCCCCCTCCCATTGCACCGGTGACCAAGCAGGTTGAGCCGGCGCCTGTTCCTCCTAAGGCAACACAGGAGAAATTGCAAACGCAGTTGTCTCCGCCTTCCGCCGTAGTGGCCAAAGCGCCGGCGCAATCGGAAGCTGCTCCCTCTCAGCTTCCGCCATCGATGGGATCCGATGGTCCCCTGGCAGGTCTGTCGGTGAACGGCCCCGCCGGGTCTGATGGTCCGCTGGTACTCGACCTTGATGCGACTGAGTTGAGCTGGGTCGTGGTTCAAGTCGACGCAGGCAGTCCACAAGAAGCATTGTTGCGTCCGGGCGAAAAAGCGCAGTGGAAGGCGCAGGACCAGTTTACGGTTACGCTCGGCAACGCCGGGGGAGTTCGCGCCGAATTGAATGGCAAACCGCAAAAACCCTTTGGCCCGAGTGGAAAAGTCGTGCGGGACGTGGTGATCAAGCGCTGACGCGTTGGGCCACAAGGCGTCTTTCTTCGTGCCGAACGTTCGTGCTCCTGCCGGGCTCTTCTCTTCGCATTTCCCTGACCGTGCTTTCGCTTGGATGAGGCGGGCGTGGTGACCTGGGGCGCAAAGGTGTCACGTCACTCCTCAATTACGTAGGTACCGGTCACAATCCAGCCTCGAAACGTACCGAAATCAGGCAGTTCTCACTCTAGACTGCCTGGCATGCCCCTTGAGTAAGTAAGGTGCCAGTGGGGTAGGGAGAGAGGGCCGAACGGCAGCCCGTTCCCTTGACAAGACAGAAAATGCGTTGCTATAGTTCGCCTGTTTTGTCGGCCTTGTATTCGGTTTTATTGCCCTGCTAGTTTGTACAAGAGCGTCATGGTTCACGCGGTGGGTTCAACACAAAGGAGGAGTAGTGATGGGGTATCTTTCTAAGTTTTTTGGAGTGTGTGCGGCCGTCGCCTTATTGTCTGTGACGGTGGTGGGTGCAGAGGAAAAGGATCCATTGAAGCCCCGTGTTGCGCCGGATCAAATGGCGGACGCGAAGGCCATGAAGAACCCAGTTGCTTCGAACCCGGAAAACATTGCCAAGGGCAAGGCATTGTATGAAGGGAAGGGCACCTGCTTCAATTGCCACGGTAAGGAAGGTAAGGGCGATGGTCCTGCCGGCGCGATCCTGAATCCGAGCCCACGAAACTTCACCAACTGCAAATTCCACAAGAAGCGGAAAGATGGCGAGCTCTTCTGGGTGATCAAGAACGGCAGCGCGGGCACGGGCATGGTGTCCTTGGTCCCTGCGGCGATCACGGAAGAAGAAGCCTGGACCATCATCAATTACGAGCGGAGCTTCTGCAAGGGCGGAGAAGAGTAGTCGTTTTATTCAGCGAGCTGGCTGAACGGGAAGGGGCGGCGAGGGTACCCTCGCCGCCCCTTTTCATGTGTACAGTGGGTGCTACCAACAAGATCGACCCGACTACGGATGGAGACACGAGACCAGATGGTGACCTGCCGTAGGGCTTCTTTTCCTGCGGGCAAACCGATCCGGCGTGGTGGCGGGAGTGCAGTCTCAGGTCACGGATGGTCGACTACGGGGATGGCAGGTGGTTTGGTGAGGATCAAGTCCAGGCTCTTGTCCGTGCTGCGTGGTGGCGGCAAGATTTGTGGCTGCTGTTCTTGCCTAAAATCGCTACGGGCCACCACTGGTACTTTGCGATTGACATAGGCCGTCATCTCTCCGATTGTCACCTCACCGTTCCGGTTCAGGTCTGCCTCGCCCCGAAGCGCACGGAGAAAATAGTACGTGAACA
>JBDTWG010000441.1:0-3198 GCA_040006855.1 Nitrospira sp. | reverse complement strand
ATACCCCACAGAGAGCCCAAGCCATATCCCACATGCAGCATTACGAAAATGATGGGCATCACGAAGGCTTGCCGCAGGGCCTTAGATTCCCAGGCAACGTGTAGTGATGCCATAATATTGGCAACAGAGTAGCCCCCCCAAATTGCCAGGAAAAGCCATCCAAACACACTGTGCCACGTTGCGAGAGCAAGGGCGACAACAAGACTCCCGACGAACAAGAGCGGAACAAGGTGACGCGCGCTCACTGGGATCACCCGGCTATAGGCGAAGGGCAGTATAGCCCACACCCCATTGATCCAATTGTGGCAGCAGAAAGACTTGAGGTCCGACCGCGCATAGTAATAGCTGACGATATCAGGCACAAGAAGCGTGCGGCCTCCGGCCTTGCGTAAGCGAAGGCTGAATTCCATATCCTGCCCACGAGTCAACCGTTCATTGAATACGCTTGACTGATTGAGTCGGAGATTGAATTCCATATCTTCGCCCCTCACCAAGCTTTCGTTGAAGCCACCGAGTTCCAGCAACACCCATCGCCTCACGCAAAAAAATGGCACGGTATCGACGAATTTTGGCTCAGTGCTCTGGGCCAACCGGAAATGCGAGTTCCCCACCCCAAACGGATGGGATAAGGCGTTGACAATACACCGTCCCACAAGTGTCTCTGTCCGAGGGAGGGTCTTCCAGATGCCCCCAACATTATCAACCTTGTACTTTCCCAACGCATCAACACAACGGGAGATGTAGTGCTGGTCATATCGAGCATGAGCGTCCATCCGCATGACGATGGGACCACGAGCACGTTTGATGCCGATGTTCAAGGCTGCAGGTGTCACACGCCTGGGGTTGTCTAACACGAAGAGAAAGGCATGTTCACTGGCGTAGGCCTCGAGCAGCTGTCTCGTACCATCCCCACTCATGCCATCGACCACTAGAATCTCCAACTGCTCCTTGGGAAAATCATTCTCGAGTACGGAATCGAGACAGCCACCGATGAAGGCCCGTTCATTCCGACAAGGAATGACGATCGATAGGAGGGGATGGTTATGATTATTTATGGGACGCAAGGCCTTTGTTTTCCCTCAATCAGAAAAACATATCAGAACAGTATGCTGCCGCCTGCTTCATGTAGGACGCCACGAGTCTCGTCGGCCTATGACCCGTCGTCTTGTGGTCTTCATGAAAAACACGGAGGCGTGGGTCATAGGCGATGCTCAAACCTAACCGCCTCACGGTCTCAGCCACAAAAATTTCTTCACCGAAGAGGAACGCCCCGTGTTGCAGTGTTCCTCCAGCCTCAAAATAAGATTTACGAAAGGCAATACATGCCCCGTGTGCGGCATAGATAGGAACAGGCTTGGTATTTGGGTTTGCAGGACACACTCCTGACGATGCCTTTAATTTAAGCAACCTCTGCTTCGCTAGATGCATTGCGGAGTATATGCAGAGCAGAGGATACCACTTGAACAATGCTTTATAAGAATTCATTCGAAGGTTACTTGGACGCGAGCGCATGAAAGGATTCTGGTCACTCCCAGAAAGGTTTGAAATAATCCCAGGCGCAATCACCGCATGGCTGTGAGATCCCCCGTAGTAGATCAACCGCGAAAAAAAATCCCTACCTTCCAGGCACAGATCTACATTACATACGATAACCCAGTCAGGTAACTTATAATTCGACAGAAACACATCCAGCCCAGAAGCAGCTCCACCAAAATATCCAAGGTTGCTCCCTGGAACGTGAACGATCAAGTCACATTGTTCGCGTTCGGTCTTAGCCAGGGCACTTGCGAGATCAGACCCTTCGCTGTTATCCACAAGGACCAGATACGGCTTTCCCCTCGCCTCATTATTACCCATAATCTGCCGAGCAAGGCTAAGAGCATCGGAATTGCTTCGATAAGCGATGCCGAGCACTACCACCGGTAAACGACGGGGCGAAGCCTGAAACGCATCACTGTCATGATTCATCTACTAATAACCTTGGCGTGTAATTTCGGGCCTGTACCCAGCCACACATATGCCGCAAAAATGAGGTATGCAACGATCAATGTGTTATAGCTTGTTACGGCTGCTATGGGACTCCACAAAGCAAACCAGTAAAAGGACACGAGGAGAGGGAGCCCACCGATAGCTCGCTTGGCCACCATTCTGTAGCCGTACCCCGCAGCAACACCGATGAAGAACAGTATCGCAAGAGCGCCCAGGAGGGTAAAGTCCTCAATAAGCCCTCTGAAGACAGTATAGATGTTCGTGTCAGTCGCAAACTCTTCGATTCCTATGTCGACAACGTCTTCATACATGCCTAATGCTCGCTTCCGAATACCTAGAACCTCAAAAATCCCACCGAAAGTGATCGCCCCAAAGGACGGAACAAGTTCTGCATATTTTCCCGCTTTAAACCATTCTCCGAAAGCAACAAGGTGTCCGATGAAGTCTGCTCTAAAACGCGGCCATATGATCGGTGCAAGCGAATCAAGTGTGAGGCCATGGCGCGCGAGCAGAACCATTGAGAATCCCAGGAAGGCTGTACTCCCAATGACTGGCACGAGAAGAATGAATTTCTTCGTGAAGAACGGCCTGCCTGGTCCATGATTGTAGATCCGCATTCCCCAATAGGCCGAAAGCCAAAACACAATCTGAAACAGCGTCACAGATCGTGTTGTTTGAACTAGGGTGAGAAGAATTGCCGGCAGAAATGGGAAAAAGGCGAGCAACCGCGCAGATTTGGTCGTAGCACACGCACACCAGGCCCCGCCAAAAAGCGCACTAGTGTACATACAGACCAGGAACAACTGCACAATCGCCGGAGGCTTAAATTCCTCTCCATACCGAGCCTTCGAAAAGGCACGAGCCATGCCAGCGACGGCATCCACCGACAATAGGTCCTCAATGCCATAGCCCTCGGATTTGATTAGAGCTATGACGGCCATACAGCCCATCAGCCCGAAAAACATAGTTCCATTTCCGAGCGCGGTAGACAGGATGGGGGTATTTATGGATTCGGTAAGATTTGCGTCCTTTTCAATCCGAACAACCCTCTGGGCCTGCAAATTAGGCACTCTTATTCCCCCTACTCCCATAATGGTACCTACATACACCACGACGGTTGCAATCCAGATTACCGCAATCACCCCAGGCCACACTTCTTGGTCTGGTGCCAACACAAGAAGCAGCAGTACATTCACTACCCAAACGAGA
>JBDTWG010000440.1:0-3205 GCA_040006855.1 Nitrospira sp. | reverse complement strand
GAGCGGTTCCTGGCGATGAAGGTGGTCTGGCAGCCGGATCCGGAGAATGTCTACTTCAGTTCGGGAAGCGACAATCTGGCCTTGCACCAAATCGCCCCCAATGAACTCGCGCAGTACCAGCCGCCGCGGGGGCAATTGCTCGACCACTTCGGCGTCATCCTCGGGAGTCCTGCGCAGGTGGACGATCTGTTTCTCGACGTGCAATCGGATGCGGCTCAGTATGGAGCCACCATCGCCAAGCCACCCAAACAACATCGCGACGGCAGTTACTCGTTCTATTTTACCGACCCGGACGGCAATGTGATCCAGGCGTTGTATGAACCTACGATCAGTAAACTCGAATGTAAGCACGAGGGGTAAGGCATTCAGGGCTAAAGTGATCATGCGCAAACAGTTCGCCAGTATGCTCCCCGATCCCTATGTGCGCGTCGCGCGTCACGCCTCACGACCATGAGCGTTTGGGACTCATTACCGCGCAATCAGTATGTGGGCCTAGCACCGTGGGTCTGGGTGCAACTCGAAAGCAATCAGCCGCCGGGACCATTTCCCTTTATCGGCGGGGTGGCGCCTGAGGTCGTGGCGAGTCTGCACGAAGCTCATAGTCTCTTTCTCGCCTGCGTGGAAACAGCCATCAGTGATGTGTTTTCCCGCCGCGCCAGCCTCGGTGATCCGCTCATCAAGGTGCGATTGGAAGATGCCTATGCCGAACTGATCAATTCGCGCCAGCAGTTCAGTCAGCACATCACCGCGCGGCGTCGACCGGACGGAACGTTCGAGTGGTCGCATCCCTTCGATGCCACGAAATCGGCGACCGTGGTCAACACCGGCCTGCGTATTTTTAATGCCGTCAAGCGTCAGGCGATTCCAGTGCCATTCGATCGGCCGATGGGACCGGTTGTGGGAAAATTGCTCGGCATGTTGGACGGCACACACCAAGCCGGGGCCATACAAACCATCGTGGTGACAGCCGGCCGGGACGGAGAGCGTCTGCTGACGAAACTGATGGACCTGTTCGTGCAGTATGAATGCCTGACTCCCACGGCGAAGGCGTCGATTCGAGAGCAATGGTTGTTGACTACGAGAGATCGGGACACCATCCACCTCGGCCATGCCGCGTTGATGTATCGGCAGCGCGATAATTTTTTGCTGTTCGATCCCTGGCTGTTGCCTTGGTTCGCGGAGTCGAACGTGCCGAGCCTGTGGGTGTCGATGTTGCCCAAACCCGCGGCGATTTTTTTGACACACGACCACGACGACCACGTGGATCCACGGACGCTGCTGCATATGCCGAAAGACGTACCGATCGTCATTCCCAGCCGGCGGAACCGAAAGAAATATTTCTACGATTACATTCCGCTGCTCAGGGAGTTGGGCTGTACCAACATCATCGAACTGGCGCACGGCGAAACATGGAATTTCGATGGCGGCGCCGTGGTGTCGGTTCCATTTTTCGGTGAAGATCCCTGTGATCTGGAGATGCCCAGAAACTGTTACCTGGTGACCGATCGTGGACACAACGTGTTGGTTCATGCGGACAGCGGGCCGACCAACAGCGGCCGGTCGGCCATCAAAGAGGGCGTGATTCAACAGCTGGTTCAAAAGTATGGGCCCATCGGGTTGCTCTTGGCCTCACAACAGCAACTGCAGGAAATCCGCAGTTACGCCGCCCATGCGCCGCTGTCTCATCCGGGGCTCTGGCTGGATGTGGGCGAGAATGGGTATCTCACCAATAGCTATTTGGACGAGCTCTGTGCCGCCGCCCAGGCTCGGCTCTTTGTGTCCTATGCCACCGGCGGAGCCGATTGGTACCCTGATCATCTGTCATTCATGTTCAGCCAGCGCAATCCGGCGCGCACGGCGCTGCTCACAGCCAATTGGGAACCGCCGGAAAAACTGAAAGAGCTTTTGGGCCGGCATGATTGTCGGTATCATCGCGCTCGGGCGCTGGATATATTTCGACGCGCCGGCGATGGGTCGCTGCAGATCTCATCCGCGGGCGAAGCCCTGGCTCCGTTGTCGCTCTACCGGCTCGATCACGGAGAGCCGTCGTTCATGAAGCGGGGCGGGCGCGCCTAAAATTCGTCGCACCAGTAACCGGCGTGGAAAGGGAGGCGAGGTGATATGGGATCTGGAAAGGGATTAGTGCTCGTGACCGGCGCGGCCGGCTTTATCGGGTCTCATGTGGCCAAGCGGCTGCTCGATCGCGGCGATTCGGTGCTTGGGCTGGACAATCTCAACGACTACTACGATGTCCGCCTGAAGGAAGCACGTTTAGCGAAGTTGCTCCCGCACCCGCAATTCCAATTCACGAAGCTGGACCTCTCCGATCGTACCGGCATTGCCGCGCTCTTCGAACAACAGCCTATCAGACGCGTCGTCCATTTGGCCGCGCAGGCCGGTGTCCGGTATTCATTGGTCAATCCCCACGCCTATACCGCCAGCAATATCGACGGGTTTCTGAACATCCTCGAAGGCTGCCGACACCACCAGGCCGAACACCTCGTCTACGCCTCCACCAGCTCGGTATACGGCGGGCATACGCACATGCCGTTCTCGGTACATGACAATGTCGATCACCCCGTTTCCCTCTACGCTGCCACGAAGAAGGCCAATGAGCTGATGGCGCATTGTTATGCCCACCTTTACCGATTTCCGATTACGGGGCTGCGATTTTTTACTGTCTACGGACCTTGGGGCCGTCCCGACATGGCGCTGTTTCTTTTTACGAAGGCGATTCTGGAAGAAAAGCCGATCGACGTCTTCAATCACGGGAAGATGCAGCGCGATTTTACCTACGTCGACGATATTGTCGAAGGGGTCCTCCGTACGCTGGATCGCCCCGCGCAGCCCGATCCGAACTGGTCCAGTGACAAGCCCGACCCAGGCGGCAGCTCCGCGCCCTATCGGCTCTACAACATCGGCAATCACCAGCCGGTTGAACTGCTGCGTTTCATCGAAGTCCTGGAACAGACGCTCGGCAAGAAAGCCGAGAAGAATTTTCTTCCGCTTCAGCCGGGCGACGTCCCGGCGACCTATGCCGACGTGGCGGACCTGATGCGCGACACGGGCTTCAAACCCGCCACGTCGATCGAAACCGGCATCGGGCGTTTCGTCGACTGGTACCGAGAATACTACAAAGTTTGACCCTAATCGTCATTCTTTCAAAGTCCGCCTGCGGCCGCGGAGGCTTCACTCGCAGTGTTCC
>JBDTWG010000439.1:0-3216 GCA_040006855.1 Nitrospira sp. | reverse complement strand
GCTCAGGCCTGGATCACAGCATGGAACCGGCACGACCTCCACGCGATCGTGCAACATTATGCGCCGAATGTGGAGTTTACCAGTCCGTTCGTGCAGGTACTCTCCGGACAATCGTCCGGAACGATCCATGGACGCGAGCCATTGAAAGCGTATTTTCAGAAGGGGCTCCAAGCCTACCCGGACCTGCGCTTCGAACTGATACGTATTCTGACAGGCGTCGATAGCATGCTGTTGTATTATCGCAGTGTCAACGGGCTACTGGCGGCGGAAATGATGACCGTCAACGACGACGGCCAAATCGAGGCCGTGCGCGTGCACTACGTCAAGGAGTGACCCCCTAACTGGGTCTATACACGATGGTAGCTTCGCATGATTCTGCTCATGAGCATCGAGGCGAGGACTTCGGCCTGGCTTGAGGAACGGAGGAACAGCTGCAGACTCGGCCTCCATGAGACAGAGGCCGAGTCTCGCAGCCCGTACGGGTTTCCGCTATTCAACGGTGAATTCCGACGTCATCCCCTGCGCAAAGTGAGGCTTGCCGGTAGCGGGATCGGGGAAAAAACAAATCAATCCATAACGCCCCGGCTCAAACCGGGTGGTGAAATAGGCATGTGCCCCTGTTTCAATGCCGACCACCCCTCCAACCGGTTGGCCGGGAGGAGGCCCGGTGGCGCCCAGTTCAAAAGCTGCGCCAAAGTCTTTCGCGGAGGCGCCGGGGTCAAGCTTCAGCACGACGACTTCATGTGGCTGCGTCCCATGGTTGGATACCTGGATCGTATGCGCCCCGGCCGTCACTGCCGAAGACATGGCGAAGTGAAAATCAGCCTGGGTAATGGTCAGACCCGCTTTCGGCTCCGAAACTAATCTGGGCTTGGCACCTTTGACGGACAGCGGCTTCTCCATGCCAAGCGCGACGTGCGGCACTCCGGCCTTGTTCGGAATGAGGCAGATGAGCAGATACTCTCCGTCGGCGAGGGTCATCGTTGCGGCGGACTCACTGCCGGGCAGAACGGCATTGGGGCCACCGACGAACGTGATCCATGTGGGAAAACCGGCCGGGTTCGCCTTGATCGCGGCGCGAAAATCCGCCGCCGTCTTGCCTTGCAGGAGCTTCAGTAACTGAACATGGTGCGGCTCTCGTCCTCTGTTGACCACCTGCAGCGTGGTCACGCCGGCTGGAATGTGGTCGGGACCGGTGAATCCAAAGTCATGGGCCACGAACACGACAGAAGAATCGTCACTGGGGCCTCCCGCAAGGGCCTGATGGCTCTCTCTCCCAGTCAGGGCGGATGCGAGGATGAAGAATAACAAGAGGCTGTAGAACCGAGGCGACGTGCGCAACATGGGACTCTCCTTTCAGTTTGACCAGCCGATATGGGTGATGCAAAAACCTTGATGAGGTGCGGCCCTCACCCTTGACGGCGGGCAAAACTTAGCACAATGGGCCGAGCAGCGGTTCCTAAGAATATGCTATCGTTCGCCTAATTTTTTCCTAACTTCGACGCGGGATCCGTCTCCCATGATTCCTCCGCAGGTCTTCGATCTTCTTCAAACCGGCGTGTCGGTCATCGTCGGCACCCGTGACTCCTCGCTCATGCCGGAATCCACCAGGGCATGGGGCATCCACATCGCAACGGACCGCGCCTCCGTCACGATCTTCCTCACGGAAGCCATCTCGCAGAAGACGCTCCAGAACTTACGGGAGAACGGCTTGGTGGCAATCAGTTGCACCAGGCCGACGGACCATGTGGCCTGCCAGCTCAAGGGACGCCTGCGGACCATCCGGCCGGCGGGGCAAGCCGACCGGGACCACAGTAAAAGCTGGCATCGTGATTTCGTGGGGGAGCTGGTCGCCATCGGCGTGCCGCCTGACCTGTGCGAGGCCTGGATCACCGAACCGGCTCTGGCCATTGAGATCGACGTGACCGACGTGTTTCATCAAACACCGGGCCCGGGCGCCGGAGAGAAGGTCTAAGTCGTGGGAGACGGCAGACCACAGTTAGCGGATCTCTGGCCCTGTTTCCAAGGCATCATTCCCGCCGCCTTGAGCACCTGTGCGCGAGACGGCACGCCCAATGTCACGTTCATCAGCCAGATCTACTACGTCGACGCATCCCATGTGGCGATCTCGCATCAATTTTTCAATAAGACCCATCGGAACGTACGAGAGAATCCGTCGGCCTGCGCCATGATGCTCGATCCTCGCACGCTGCAGGCCTATCGACTCTACCTCCACTATCAATACTCCGAATCCTCCGGCCTCCTATTCGATGCGATGTCGTTTCAGCTGCAGGCAATCGCCTCTCACGCCGGTATGACCGATGTGTTTCGCTTGCGCGCAGCCGACGTGTATGAGGTGCTGCGTATCGACATCGTGGAAGGCTTCACGAGGTTGCCCCCCTCCCCCATGTCTGAGCGGCCGTCACGCCTGTTCGTCGATCAGGACCTCGAGTCGCTGCGCCTCATGGCCGAACGCCTGAACCGCTCGGAGGCGCTCAGCGACCTATTGGATCACTCACTGCAACTTCTTGATGAATTGTTCGGCTTTCACCACGCGATGATCCTCCTGACGGATGAACCAGGCGGAAAGCTGTTCACCATCGCCAGTCGCGGCTATCCGGAGAATGGAGTGGGATCCGAGGTCGGAATCGGAGAGGGGTTGATCGGCATGGTGGCCAGAGCCCGACGCGCGCTTCGACTCTCAGCGATCGACCATAGCCTGCGGTATGCCCGTGCGGTTCGGGACTGTGCACAAGCCGCTCAAGGAATTGAAGGGGTGTGCCGAGAAATCCCGCTCCCCGGCCTTTCCGGCGCGGCCGGTCAGATCGCCGTCCCGCTCCAGACTCGCGGTCGTCTGGTGGGCGTGCTCGCCGTCGAGAGCACAGAACCCTTGGCATTTATGTCCCGCGAAGACACCATCTTGACGATCGTCGCGACGCAGCTGTCGACGAGCATCGACCATCTCAGCCGGGATACGGAAGAATCTTCACCCAGCGCCGCGGCAAAACCCAAGTCTGGTCGCGCTGCCGGCACACCAACCCGTGGCCGCCACTTTTGTTTCTTTCACCGGGACGATTGTATTTTTGTGGATGGCGAGTATCTGATTCGAAACGTGCCGGGTCGCATTCTCTGGCGTTTGCTCACGCGTCAGCGGGACGAGGGTCGGCGCGAGTTCACCAACCGCGAACTTCGGATGGATTCCTGGCTTGGTCTTCC
>JBDTWG010000438.1:0-3220 GCA_040006855.1 Nitrospira sp. | reverse complement strand
AACCCTTTCCAGGCGCGGTGCTGACCGCATCGCGCTGGTGGATCATCATGAGCAGCTTGTCGATCGCGGCTCTTCTGCTTGCCCTGGTTTGCCTGCAACTCGGGACGCAATATGTGGGGCTGGGTCAGATCGCCCGGGTGTTCGCATCCGCGCTGTTTACTCCAGTCAGCGGCAATGAGACAGCCGCCACGACCAGCGTCATTCTCTTACAAGTAAGACTGCCGCGGGTCTTCTTAGGCTTCCTGGTGGGGAGCTGTCTGGCATCCGTCGGTGTGGCTTTGCAGGCTCTCCTTAGGAACCCGCTGGCCGACCCCTATGTGCTCGGCGTATCGAGCGGGGCGGCGTTGGGTGTGGCATTGGCCGTGTTATTTGGAATTGGAACCACGGTGCTCGCTCTGTCGATCCTGCCGGTTTGTGGGTTTGTGGGGGGCCTTCTGGCCCTGCTCGTGATCTATCGGATGGCGTCGACGTATGATCGATTGCCGATTCATTCGGTGCTGTTGGCCGGCGTTATCCTCAATGCGATTTTCTCCGCGCTGATCATGTTCATCACGTCCATCATGGAGCCGAATCGGTCGTTCGGCATGATGGCCTGGCTCATGGGTTCTCTCACGGCGCCCGCCTATCCGGTGCTGGCCGCGCTCTCGGCTTATTTACTCATCGGCCTCGTATTCCTGTTCAAACAAGTCCGGGTGTTGAACATCCTGGCCTTGGGTGAAGAGCCGGCTCGATCGCTCGGGATCGATACAGAGCGGATCAAACGGTTTATCTTTCTGCTGTCGGCGCTGCTGACCGGCGCGGTCGTCTCGTTCAGCGGCATGATCGGATTTATCGGCATGATCATTCCTCATGCCGTGCGTTTGGTGGTGGGAGCCGATCATCGTTTATTGCTGCCGGCCTCGGCGCTCGTGGGGGGAATGTTTCTGATGGTGGCCGATACGATTGCGCGCACGGCCTTTGTGCCCTCGGAAGTCCCTGTCGGGATCATTACGGCCTTGGCGGGCGGTCCATTTTTCGTTTATCTCCTGGTCTGGCGAAAGGATCGATTGGCGTGAGCAGTCCTCTAGATCAGGCGCCCACGATGGGCGCGGCGGTTTCTTTCGGCCGACGCTCTGCCCTTGCCTATGAGGTGCAGGGATTGCATTTTTATTACGGCAGACCCCGCGCGCAGGATCTCCACTGGGTTCTCCGAGACGTCACACTTCATGTCGAACCAGGTGAAATTCTCGGCATCGTCGGCCCCAATGGATCAGGGAAGACATCGCTCTTGAAACTCCTGGCCAAGCTCGCTGTGCCTCAGCAGGGGAACATCGAGTTATTCGGGACCAACCTGCGCAGCCTTTCACAGGACGAGACGGCGCAGACGGTGGCGTTCGTCCCGCAGGAGAGTGCGCAGATGTTTCCCTTCACGGTGGCGGAGACGGTATTGATGGGACGATTTCCTCATCGTCGGCGGACGCGATGGAATCTGGGATTCGGGTGGGAAGATCGGGAGGATTTCGAAGCAGCGGCGCAAGCCATGGCCACTATGGACATCAGTCATCTCGCACCACGCGCAGTCACCGATCTCTCCGGCGGCGAACGCCAGCGGACCATGATCGCGCGGGCCTTGGCACAAACTTCTCGCGTGATATTGCTGGATGAACCGACGGCCTTCCTCGATCTCCAGCACCAAATCGCTATTTGTTCAGTGCTGCGGCGACTCAGCGATGAGCGAGGCCTGACGGTTGTCATCGTGTCGCACGACTTGAATTTGGCCAGCCAATATTGCGACCGAGTGGTGATGTTGAAAGAAGGCAGGGTCTGTTCGGTGGGAACCCCTTCAGACGTGATGTCAGTCGATGTACTGCGCGAGGTCTATGGTTGTGACGTTTTGATCGATTCGCATCCGGAGTCGGGGCTTCCGCGGATTACGCTGCCAGGGCGTTATGCGCCGTTCAAGGCGTGAATCGTGAGTCGATTGTTGCGGGAGGGGTTCGCGCCCGGCCCACCCGTGTAAAGACAAGGGCGAGAAATCACTAAGGAGAGAAGTGTCAGGAAGACGCCGTCAGCGTCGGGGAAGATGGTGCAAAACCATCACGGTGCCGCCACTGTAAGCGGGGAGTGACCCTGCCATGATGCCACTGTGTGCCGAGCACATGGGAAGGCGCAGGGAAGCCATGAGCCGCAAGTCAGGAGACCCAACTGACGGGTGTTTCAACTGATCCCTTCGAGCGAAAGGGAGAGTCAGCATGTTGTCTCTTGTCAGGGAGTGGACCGTCCCATGTATGTTCTTGTTGATCGCCTGTGCATCGTCAGTCGGGATAGGCAAGGCATTGGCGGATGAACCAGTTGAGCCGGAGCCGGTCGTGCAGGCCGAAGAAGTCGTCGTGTCGGCCACCAAGACGCCGCTGCCGGTGAGTCACGTGACCAGCGCGGTGGAAGTAATCACCGAGCAGGACATGAAAAAGCAAAATATCAGGAGCGTGGTCGATGCGCTCCGGTTGGCTCAGGGACTCGCGGTGTTCTCGAGCGGAGGGCCAGGGACCGAGGTCAATGCGAGAATTCGCGGGGGCAGTTCGAGCCAGACGTTGGTGTTGATCGACGGCGCCATCGTCAACAGCGGAACCTTGGGAAGTTACGACTTTTCCAATCTGACCACCGACAATATCGAGCGGGTCGAGATCCTGCGCGGCGCGCAAAGCATGTTGTGGGGATCGGACGCCATGGGCGGCGTGATCAACATCGTGACGAAAAGGGGCCAGGGGCCGCTTTCCACGACCGGCTTTCTGGAATATGGATCCTTCGCATCCCTTCGCGAAGGCGGCACGGTCTCAGGAAAAACGGGCATCGTCGATTACAGTCTCTCGCTTTCCCGCTGGGACACGTCCAGCTTTTCGGCAGTGAATTACCGTCGGGGCGCGACGGAGCGCGACTCCTACCGCAACTGGCAGGGATCGGGCCGAATCGGCGTGGACCTCCCGAAGGACGGGCGACTCGATTTCAACATGCGCTGGATGAATTCCGATGTGCAGCTCGACAGCGTGTCGGCGACCTTTCCGTCCGATGTCTATGGATCCAAAATTCAGAATCAGCAATATGTATTCAGCGGCAGTTATGATCAGCCGCTTACAAGTTGGTGGTCGCAGAAGCTCACGCTCGCACGCTCGCAGGAAGCGTCGCTGTTCTTGCCGGGAACGTTGCAGCGCAGCCTCGTCACGGGTCTTTTCAGCACCCCGTT
>JBDTWG010000437.1:0-3221 GCA_040006855.1 Nitrospira sp. | reverse complement strand
GCCAGCCGATAATCCGCCGAGGTGAAGGTCTGGTAGAAGCTGCGTTGCTGATCACCCCGCAATTGATAGAACAGGGTGTTGATATGGGCCTGCCACTGATCGACCGGCTTATATTCCCCCAATGGTTGGGGCAGCGCGTCGGGATCCTCTATCCGGGTCATGAGTTGTTGTTCCATTACATCCCCCTCTGAAAAGGGGGAAATTCTACCAGGAAGCAAATTTCACCCGCAACTCGCCGATGGATGACACTCGTACGCCCCGAGCCATTTGTTGACAGACCTGCCGGACGGAGTGTAGCAAGAAAGGATGAGGCAGCTGTGCGGACTCATCTGTCCCCTCCTTCTTTGCTCAGGGTCTCTCGTCTGGGCAGAAGATCTCCCGCTGACCCACAACGTGCCTGTCCCGGACTTTCAGAACCGCACCGAAACTCCCGCACCCTACAATTTCGACGCCCCGCCACAAGGCATGTTTCGCAGCATCGTTCTGGCCGAAGCGTTCGAGGAAGAACTCGGCTTTCAACGCACCCATGAAATCGTCCCTGTCAGACCGACCGAACGGTTCCCCGTCGGAAATACGTCGGTCTTCATCGTCTTCGAGCTGCACCAGCATTACCAATCCTTCCAGCTATTCGGACGGTGCTACCCAGAGCAGGTGGATGGGCTGGATGAACATACGGTGGTGGCTGAAGACGCAATGTATGTCGCCCTTGAGGACCAAACCGGCTATCTCAAGCTGGTCCCCGCGCAAGGCACCTGGAAACCCGGCCGCTATAAGGTGGAGATCCACGCCGGCGAGCAAATCAACGACATGAGTCTCATGGGCACCATGCGCTTTACGATCACCCCCTCCCTGAACCCGCCGGCACTGACCACACCTCACTAGGAAGGCGCCCCCCTTCTGAACACATTGACTGCCGCTCAGAAGCTGGGCTTATACCTGTCGGCGAGCCGATGGGCCGGGATCCCGACTGTAGCGAACCTATTCAATTCCGAAAGAGCCTTCTCAGCGCGCACTGGGACATCCTTGCAACCATCCTGTTGACCGCGACGATCCAAGGGCTCTTTGGCGTCGGGGTACTGCTGTTCGGCACGCCGATCCTGCTCGTCATCGGATATGGCTTACTGAGCGCCCTGACGATCCTGCTCCCAATCTCGCTGGCCATTAATCTTCTGCGGGTCAGCAAGGACTATCGACACATTCACCTCACCTTCTACCGGCGGATCCTCACCCTTTCTGTTCCCTGCGTGATGCTCTGACTGCTGTTGGTTACGACGCTCAAGATCAATATCGGCGGCGTCGCGGGGCTGTTCTTGATCGTGGCCGCACTCAAAAGCGTCTACCCCCCATTCAATCGCCTGATCGAATCGCTGGTGCGCTATGAACGCACCTATTTTGTCGTGATGGGCATCGTCCACGGGCTGACAAACCTGGGCGGCTCACTGCTGACGGCCATCATACATAGCAAACACTAGGATAAAGACCAGACCCGCGCCACGACCGCCGTCTCCTACGGCACGTTCGCACTGTTTCAGCTCATGCCGCTGACCCTCTCCTTCGGACCCTCTGCCGCTCGAAGTATTCACTCCATTCACTTCTCCCGCCTTCTGCTCTTCAAATGTCTTGGGTCCGACAGGTACCTGGCGCTCCTTCCGACACACGGCCTAATCGGAACGGATCGATTCCTTTAACCGATCGCGCTGATCAGAAGGGTCACAGAGTCTTCGCGGGAGCGCAGGCAGACCGCTGGGGGCGTAAGCCGTTTTTTTTAAATTGGCTTAGGGATTCTCCCGATTCGCGGCTTCCTGTATACGCTCAGCGACGACCCGTTTATTATCGTCATCTTCAAACTGATGGATGCATTGGGGCCGGAATCCTCGGAGTCCTCTGGGTCACGGTCCTTGCGGATCTGACAAAAGGAACCGGGCGATATAATCTCACCCTTGGCGCCATCGCGACGGCGCAAAGCATCGGCGCGGCCCTCAGCAATGTCGTGACCGGAGGTATGTCGTCAATGCCTGGAGCTATAATGCGGGGTTTCTCATGCTTGCCGGAATTGCAGCTTCTGCCCTGACCATTTTTTACTGGGCCATGCCCGAGACCAGAGAAATCGATAGTCAGCCGGCAGTTCAACTCTCTCCGGCACTCTATCCGACGGCCTGAACAGTGATTGCATCCGTTCACCTGGCACCTGATAAGAGGAGACCCTATGTCATCGACGTTGGTTGCCACCGTTGCGTTGCTCAGTCTTTCCAATCTCTTCATGACCCTGGCCTGGTACGGTCATCTTCGTTTCACAAGCTATCCACTGTGGCTGGCGGTGATGGCGAGTTGGGGTATCGCATTTTTTGAATACTGCCTGCAGGTGCCGGCCAACCGGATCGGATACCAAGCCTTCTCGGCCTACCAGTTAAAGACCTTGCAGGAAATCATCACCCTGTCGGTGTTTATCGTCTTTGCCGAAGTCTATTTGGGAGAAGGCCTCAAGCCGAAACATCTGGCAGGATTTGTCTTGCTTGCTCTCGCAGCCTGGACGATCTTTCAGGATCGGTATGGATTAGAGTGGTAGGACAATTCGGCGAAAGGACCAGTCGTCGGAAGCTGGTGTTGATGCGCGAGACAGGAACGAGTACATTCCTAACCGCATGTTTGACCATCTATCAATTCCTTTTGTAGAATGTGCCCGGTGCACACCGACGAACCCCTGCGTAAAGGAACCGATCCCGCTCCATGACTGCAGTGACCCGCCCATGGGCTTCCGTGATCATCCCTATTAAGGATGAACGCGACAATCTGGTTCCCCTGACTGAGCAACTCGTGAAAGTCCTGGAAAGCCGGGAGGAATCGCGGTCGGCTCCCTTTGAGTTGCTGTTCATCGACGACGGCAGCACCGACGGCAGTTCTGAAATTCTGGATAGCTTGGCCGTCCAACATCGAACCGTCAGAGTCTTTCACTTCGACCGCAACTATGGCCAGTCTGCGGCCTTCGATGCCGGATTCACACAGTCGACGGGGGACTTGGTCATGACGATCGATGGCGACCTGCAAAACGACCCGGCGGATATCGCCACGCTACTGCCGCTTATCCGAACCTTCGACCTCGTCTGTGGCTGGCGAAAGGACCGTCACGACAACCTGACGCGTAAGATTTCCTCTCGTGTTGCCAATGCCGTCCGTAGCGCCGTCACTGGAGATCGGGTACACGACACCGGCTGCTCGCTGAA
>JBDTWG010000436.1:0-3237 GCA_040006855.1 Nitrospira sp. | reverse complement strand
AGGCGGAAGGGTCTACGGGTACGACAATATTTCCATCATGACTAATGAGTGTGATCAAGACGGCAAGTCGAAACGATCGCATGTAGAGCGGAGTATTAATCAAAAAGAGGCCATGATTGTTCGGCGTATTTTTCAATTGTATGGTTCAGGGATTGGGCTGACGACTCTCTCAAAGACGTTAAATCATGACCACGTCTCTCCTCCAGGCAGAGGGCGTCATGGTTGGGCTCCATCAGCCATCCGAGAAATTGTGCACCGCGAGCTTTATCGCGGCATATCTATTTGGAACCAGACGCAGAGCGTACAAATCGGGGGAACTAAGAAACAGCGTCAGCGACCAGATTCCGAATGGCTACGCATTGAAGTTCCACACCTTCGAATTGTTTCCGATGAGGAATGGCAGAAAGTCCAAGATAGAGTGAAGGAATGCGCTGCGATTTATCGCCGTGCTAGTGATGGGACATTGCAGAATGGCCCTTGTGGCGATGTATTGAAATCCGAGTATTTGCTTAGCGGTTTGGCAAAATGTGGCATGTGTGGAAAATCCATCGTAGGTATTACAACGAAAAGGAAAGGACACATCTACAAGAAATACGGTTGTGCATGTTATCAAAAACGAGGGGCGATGATCTGCCGGAACAACTTGCAGATAGAGCAGGGGGAGATGGACCGAGCCGTTTTGGCGTCTTTTAAAAAGGCGTTGGACTCACAGTTAATTGAAGAAGCGGTTCAGCTTGCTGTGGCTCAGATTGAAAATGACCAAACTACTCATCGTAGCAAGAGGGGGATTCTGGAGCAGGAACTATCTGAAATGGATAGACGCATTGAACGTTTGACGGAAGCGATTGCTGCGACGGGTGGATCCGAAATGATCTATGGGAAACTCCGTGTCGAAGAGCATCGCAGGAAAGCAATACGAGATCAAATGTCAACTCTGACTGAAATTGCGAAAGCCTCCTCACTTGATTCTGCCCCGTTTGTCCGAGACCTACGAGCACGGATTAACGATCTCAACGGACTCTTGATGAGGCAAGTGTCCGAGGCTCG
The DNA here is from genome assembly GCA_040006855.1 of Nitrospira sp. Lineage (GTDB taxonomy): Bacteria > Nitrospirota > Nitrospiria > Nitrospirales > Nitrospiraceae > Nitrospira_A. The sequence continues at coordinate 2,190 of JBDTWG010000436.1, read as the reverse complement.
CAGAATCCTTAAGACGGCGCTCGATGGAAGCCTTACTTTTGAACCAGTTGACGTGGGTGGAAAAGCGGGCTACCGGTTTTACGGGACGGGAAGTTACGGCAGTCTCTTGGCTTATTCATACGCTTCCAACGATGGGCGTAACGGGTGCCCTCCACCAAACCACACTACGCCTAACAGTCTCATCACCTTTCCCCCTGGCTCTTCCATTCTAATTCTTCCCTACTGTGTCCGCTCCAGGCAGATCCTCTCGCCTCCGGTGAGGTCGGTCGGCATCCTAATTGTTATCCTTTGGGTATCCTTGCACTCCACGCTGGGAGAGCCTTTGGGATGGAGACGCGGAAATTTTTCAGGAGATGCAGTAGGTGAGTCGATTTCGTGAGGCGGGAAAGAACCAGCCTTATCGTTTATATACCACCGTGACTCGGACGAGGAAATCCCGCAGGTGTTCCTGTTGATGCTGCAACTTGTCGAAGTCTTTGGCCAACGCAGCCTCCTCAAGGTGATGACCGATCGTACTAATCTGATCAAATCCATATCCGCCGCCATCACCTTTCATGCGATGGCCCAGAAGACGAATGGTGGTCAGGTCGCCTTGCTTGAGACAGGCTTCAATCGTTGTGAGGTCGCGTTGTCGATTAGCGAGAAATCCCGGCACGATCGCTTCCAGGTCGGGATCAATTCGGACGACAATTTTCTCCCGGTCGGCATCAGGGCGCGCCTGCGTCATTGAGGGCCTGTCCTTTCAAAGGCTGCGAGCAATTCAAGAAGCGTGATCCGTTTTAGAGGCTTGGTCATGTGGGCGTTGCAGCCCGCCTCGAAAATTCTCGTGGCTTCTTCCTTGAGCGCCAATGCCGTCAGCGCCACGATTTGAACTGCGGGCAGATCCTGCTCCTGTTCCCACTTGCGAATGGTTCTCGTGGCGGTCAACCCATCCATGATCGGCATCTGCATATCCATGAGGATCAGGTCGTAGTGTCCGTTCTGAAACTTCGCGACTCCGATCTGACCGTTATCTGCGAGATCCAATCGATGGGGAGTATCCTTGAGATAGGATTTGATCAGGACTTGGTTGTCCGGCGAGTCCTCGACGAGGAGGATTCGCAGGGGCTTGCATGAGGGCGCTGCCGGTGGTCGCGAATGCTGGGAGGTAGTCAAGAACGCACTCTGGCTGCGTCCGAGCGCGATACTGATGGTTTGTTGAAGATCTGATCGCCGGATCGGCTTGACCAAATATCCGCCCAAGCCGAGGTCGTAGGTTTTGGCAATGTCGTCGGCCCACCGGTCGGACGCCAACATGATGATGGTAAGGCCGCTGAGTCGATGATCGGCACGAATACGTTCGATGACCTCAAACCCATCCATTCCGGGCATTCGACAATCCAGCAGCAGGAGACCAAAAAGCGTCTTCAAAGTGAGCGACTGCTGCAGTAGTTCCATCGCCTGTTCTCCGCTATCGGCTTCCTCCACGAAGGCGCCCCACCCGAAGAGTGTTTCACGCAGAATCAACCGATTGGTCGGGTAATCGTCCACGACCAAACAACGCAGCCCTGTTAGGTTCGGTGCGACGGCCGGTTTGGGTATCGATGGAGCCGTCTGTATGCCGAGCCGAACGACACAATGGAAGGTGCTGCCTTCGCCCAGTGTGCTTTCAGCCCAGATTCGTCCCCCCATGAGCTTGACGAGTCGCTGTGAAATCGAGAGTCCCAGGCCTGTGCCGCCGTATTGGCGGGCAATGGTGCTATGGGCTTGTGTAAAGGTGTCGAAAATGGTCTTCAACTTGTCCGGAGGTACTCCGATCCCGGTGTCTGTAATCGAGAATCGAATCACGCCTGCTTCCTGGCGGTCGGGATCGTTGGTGACCGTCATGACCACCGAACCCGTCTCCGTGAATTTGATCGCATTCCCCAGCAAGTTCAGCAGGACTTGATACAGCCGGTTCGGATCGCCGATGAGATGGCAGGGCACGTCGGGGGCCAGGTGCGAGACCAGTTCGAGCCCTTTTTCATTGGCGCGAAGCGCCAGCATCTCACTCGCCTTATCGATCAGTTCGGAGAGGTCGAAATCGATGGCGTCCAGGTCCAAGCGACCAGATTCGACTTTGGAGAGGTCGAGAATATCATTGATGAGGCTCAAGAGACTGGCGCCGGCGCGGCGAAAGATGCGCAGATATTTCCGTTGCTCAGACGTGAG
>JBDTWG010000435.1:0-3257 GCA_040006855.1 Nitrospira sp. | reverse complement strand
CATAGACGCTTTTCCAGCGCGTCCGTTGCCGTGTCTTTTTCAGAAGGAGCAATCCACTGCATCGTGTTATCTAATCACTGGTTTACGGATAATTGAAAAGTCTGTTGCTCGTATTCGTTCCAACCCCTGTGGTCGCCCAAATGCCCACGCACTGTAGCAAGAATTAGGGCGTCAGTCCCGCGATAAATTCGCCAGTCAGACCCAGCAAATGCCTAGGGCCGAGTGGGTGAAAAGTAAAACGTGAAATGTGAAACGTATTCTGGGTGGCGTCTCTCGTGGGGCTCTGATCGTAAGGCTGGATAAACCTCTTACGTTCAACGCCTCATTTTTCACCGCCTACCGCACCGGCGCTCAGGCGCGGGTGACTTCGTCCGGCTGCGGGACCCCGGAGGAATCGAGCTGGTAGGCGTAGGCCTCTTTCATTTGGATGTTGCCGCTGTCGGTGTAGACGAAGATGCGTTGTCCGTCGGTGCGCGTTTTCACGAGGCCGTAGGCGGTGCGGCTGAAGCCGAAGAAGGGCCCGCGTTTCTTGGCGGCCTTGTCGTCCTGTAATCGACACAGGCCTTCCACTTCAAAAAAGGCCACCAGTTCGGTGGCAAAGATGAGTGGCTCCGGCACCCGGGACCATTTGCCCAGGGCCCCCATGAGGGTGGCGCGCGGATGGATGTATTCTTTGCGCGCGCTTTCGTCCCCGCTCGACACCACGCTCACGATGGGCGACACGGCCTGGATGAACGCGCCGGAGAAATCGGCCGATCCATGGTGGGGCACCTTGAACACCTCCGATCGGAGATTGAGACTGCCCTTATTGTGCTCGCGCGCGAGAAAGCGGCTGGCTTCATCATTGAGATCGCCGGAGAACAGAAAGCTGAACCCGCCGTAACTCAGGCGGAGGACGATGGAGTGCCCATTGATGGTGTGGGAGGCGGAATGGCCGGTGAAACCTTCGTCGCCGTCGTTCAAGGAGTCATGCCCGATGCGCGGTCCTTTGGGCGGCTCGCCCAAAAACCGTAATGCGGGTTTCCCGCCTACCTCCGTGGTGATCGGCCCCAGCACGTCGATGCGTAGATCGTCCCCGTTGAAAAACTCAAAGGCCTGGGTGTCGCCCAATTGGAGCCGCCGGAACGAGACCGGGCTGCGACCGTTGTAGGTGGCCAGCGTCTGTTTCCACTCCTTGAACGGCTGGTTCAGCTCGCTGTCCGCGACGGTGAGCAGATCCTCTTCCAGCCCCGTGAGGTAGAGTTTGCCGCCCACGGTCTTGGTCGGCCCCAGCAGCTTCGTGTCGGGAACGGTTTTGTTGTTCATCTTGCTCGGGCGCTTCACGATGCCGTTGTGATAGACCCGCTTCGGCTGCATGAAGAGGCGTTTGCGCTTCACCTGATTGGTTTCCGATCTGAGAATTTCGCTGAGACCGGCGAAATGGTCGGCATCTCCATGGGTGACGATGATGCATTCGACGGGTTGTGGGTGCTCAGCGCTGGTGTCGCGAAACCGCCCGGCCAGATACCGCGCGAACATCTGGTTGTCTCCCCCATCGACGAGGATCACTTTGCCGTCCGGCGTTTCGATCACCGAGCCGTCGCCCTGCTGCACATCGACGAAATTGACTTTCAGGACCTGATTCTCTGAAACGGGCCTGACCAGATCGGCGACTTTGATGCCGGAAGACTTGGCCGGTTCGATGTAGCCGGTGATGGATTCCGGGAGGATGCTGCCGTCGGGCTTCTGGCGAAAGACGGTGATGCCGACTTCGAGGTGCGTGCTGAGTTGTTTCAGGAGGGTGACTTCGTCGCCCCAGGCTATCGTCCGGATGAACTTTTTCCGGCCCCGTTCCGCCCAGACAACCGCCAGATCGACATTGAGGACTGCTTGTTCAGGCATAGGCCCCCCCTCCCAGGCTGTTGATAAAGACTGCCGGCGGCGTTCTCGGTCGCACGTCTCCCTGCGACGTACCGCAAGGGTACGCCATAGTCTCTGTTTTCACTGCGCCTGACTATCCGCTGAGCTCGGTCATCGGCGGCCGGATGGTTTTGCACAGAATACGCCGCTCACCGTGAGAAATCACGCCTGTCGGAACGGAGGGCGTCGTTCCTGCCGCGCCGTCCGGTGCATGCCGGCTCCGCCCACTTGCCGTTGGAATCCCCTCCCTGTTAGATTTGCTCCCATGACTATGCAATTTCAGAAAAAAGACCCGCGTGCCACGATCACCACCAAGTTCGGAGAAATTAGGATAAAGTTCTACCCGGACGATGCGCCGCGCCATGTGGAGAACTTCATCAACCTGGCAAAGATGGGCTTCTACGACGACACCACGTTTCACCGCGTGGTGCCCGGCTTCATCATCCAGGGCGGAGATCCCTTGAGCAAAACGCCCGATCGGATGTCGCATGGAACCGGTGGCCCCGGCTTCTTCCTCAATCCCGAGCCCAACGACCGTCCTCATAAACGCGGCGCTATTTCCATGGCGAAGATGCCCCGTGACGGCAACAGCACCCGCGATTTCAACGATAACGGATCGCAGTTCTTCATTTCGCTCCAAGACAACGGCGGACTCGACCGTCGTTATTCGATCTTCGGAGAAATTATCCGGGGGATCGAAATCATCGATATGATTGCGAAGCTTCCGTGCGATGAACGCGACAATCCGCTGGAGCCGATTCGCATGAAGGTGACGGTGAAAGAGTAGAGGCAGAGCGAATAGCCTATGGCCGGCACTGAAGTCGAGAAGTTTGCTTCCTGTCATCAGCAATAAGCGATGCGCCAGAGGGTTTGATGAGTCCTGACAGTCTCTGCGCTCTATGCTAGACTTCGCGACATGAATGTCTCTCGGCAGTCACCAGCGCCTTCCTTTAGGTTACTCCCCGCCTACCTGAATGCAGACTCCATCGTAGAGGCCCTTAGTACCCCTCGTGGGCGCCGAATTCTCTGGCTCGAAATCCTCGTGAATGACCAACCTGATTGGTCGCAATGGCGGAATGACCCTGAGTTTCAGGCGGTGTACCTCAATGCCTGTCGCTGGTATGCGCACTATCGTCGACTGATCACGTTCTTGTTTGATCGTACGCCGCTTCCCGATGATTCGGGTCCGATCGATTTTCGAGACTACCGGACCTTTGCCGAGGCCCTACAATTTGCCTGCCATCATCGCTGACCGCCTCATTCTTCTATTAAAGCAGTTCGTCAAGACCACTGGGCACCCGATCGACTTGCTGCTCGTCGGTTCTCGCTTACGGTATTGCCAAGACTAAGATATGGGG
>JBDTWG010000434.1:0-3259 GCA_040006855.1 Nitrospira sp. | reverse complement strand
CACCCTCTGCCGAGGCCTTTTCAGTCTTTGACCCGGTTGAGGATCCGCACTGGGCGCAGAGGTACTCGTAGAGATTGCCGGTTGGAAGGACAAGCAGGAGTCGTTGACGGGTTGGGGTAGCTTGGCGGCAGTTCCCGCAATAGAGCAAGGAGGCGTTAAACGAATTGTATTGGTCGGTTGACTGCTGACCTGGGGATGGCCGCGTCGAGCGTGGCCGGACGGCGCGTGGAGGCCAGTTGGGCGGTGATGGTCTGTTCGGAGGTTGCTGCATGTGTGTTATTTTACTGAGGGGGAAGTGTGTGCTGCAACGTCGGAATGTAGATGTTTAGGAGTGACCGATAGTCGGATCGACATGCGGGTCACGCTCGTCACTGTTTTTGCCACGAAAAATCCACCAGATTGAACGTACAACCTGAACCACGACGTAGAGCGTGAGACCGGAGAGAATCCCGTATAACCAAGCCTTGCTCCAGGGCCACAAGTCGGGTGCGTGCAACACCACGGCAAGCGCAACATGGCCTCCCAAACCGAGACAGATAGCGAAGATGATCCACTCACGGGCCATAGTCGCCCTCGGAGGAGGCCATGACAAAGGATGAGCCTGGAGACAATCGACAGGCGGTCAAACGGAGGTCTTGGCAGATTCGATCTCGGTCGCCGTGATCAAGCTGGACAGGTAATCTGCCACGAAGTTCAAGGCTTCCTCGCGTCCATCGGCTCGGCGGCCCTTTTCACGACGTTGCACGGAGAGCTCGTGGTCCAAGTCGGATTTCACTTCCGTCAGTACACGTTGGAGTGTAGTCGGGGTGATATTGGTATCCATGTCTTCGAGCTCTTGACAGCGATCCAACACCCAATTCAACCCCTCAATGCGGCCGGCATAGTGTTCCTGCTCGGCAGTATCAATCCGAGACATGGTGGTCGCGAATGTTTGGGCTTCATAGATCAGATTGTAGAAACTCGTCACGGCGCGCTGTAACGTGGGATTCATAGTTCTCCTTGGCTCGTAAATAGGTTCTGCTGATTATACCTGAGATTGAGGAGGCAACAAGGTATTTTTTTGTTGGACGAAGACTTACGTAAACAGGAGGGAATGGAACTCGTTCATGAACCCGTAGTAGAGAGGGGCGAAATCTTTTAAGCTGTCCGGACTATTCTCCTTGAGGCGTTTGAAGAAAAACACCTGGGCGCGCGGATCCAACTGCTCGAGGAGCCGGCTGAGCTGCGCCATGGTGTAACTGCCCGCCGGAACACTCAGCACATAATGCACCAGTCGCTCGACAAACTGTTGCCCCACATACTCACTCGTGAGAAGACCTTCCGGAATCTTGCCTGACGCCAGATACTCGTCGAAGGGAATCGCTTGAGCAGCAAAAGGGGGTGACTGCTGCGGACGAGAGGTCACGCTGAGGGTACCTCGTTGAGGAGAAGGGAGTAGAACGACATTGGAGTCACTGTACTCAAGCCCCTCCGGTCCGTCAAGTGGACAGAAGCAGCAGGTCCATCTGAGTCGAAAGGCTATGCAATATGGTAGAAGAGGGCAATCCAGGGCATCTCAATTGCCTGACTTCCTGCTGGTCAGACTGACATTCGCTGTCGATGGTAGCCTGCTGTGAGGGAGAGCGCCGTACCGGTGTGCTGTAAATAGAGCATCGACAATTGCGAGGCCTGGCTTGACAGCCTTTACGCATGGCCGGTAGAATCCCGCTTCTCCGATCTGGTCTGGCGGAAGCGGGAATAGCTCAGTGGTAGAGCATCGCCTTGCCAAGGCGAGGGTCGCGGGTTCAAATCCCGTTTCCCGCTCCAATTTTCTCAAGCACTTACGCAACACCCCCCAACGCTGCCACCCTCATTGTGATAGTTTTGTGCTAACTGAGGGTGCAGGCGCTCCAGAATCAACACTCCCTCTCTCAGACTCTCCGGCGAGTGATGCGCATAGCGTTGCGTCATCGCGGCTGTTTTGTGCCCCAGTAACCGTTGCACCTTATACAGATCCACCCCCGCTTGCGCGAGACGTGTGGCAAACGTATGCCGCAAATCATGAAAGCGAAAGTCGGTCAACTCGGCTTTCTTCGCCGCTAGTCTGAATGCTCGCGTGAGATTCCGAGCATCGAAGAGCGTCTCAGATGAGCTGGTGAAGACGAGGGAGCCTGTCGTCTTTTTTGCCGCCTTTCTGTGAAGGAATTCCGTCAACCGGCTGTTGAGTGGAACGGTGCGCTTCTCTCCATTTTTGCTTCGCATGACCACCAGGACCTGTCGGGTGAGATCAATGGCTTGCCACTGCAAGTTGAGAATCTCGCCCCGTCGCATGCCGGTGTTTAAGGCAAAGACAATAATGTCTTGGAGCCAAGGTGCTGAATGCGCAAGTAATCGACCTTCTTCATCTGAGGACAGCCATCGGTCCCGCTCGTTGCGCACTTTCTCCATGCAGACCTTCTGCATCGGGTTATCCCGACACCATTCCCATTCTCGAATGGCCACGTTGAAACTATGCCGCACCAAGCCTAATTCTTTATTGACGGTTGCTGGTTTGGCCTTCTCGCGCCTGTGTGCTTTATAGGCCGCAAGAAGTTTTGGCGTGACCTCCGCTAGGCTCAGGGTACCGAACGCATTTCGAAGATGCGTAAGGCATTGTTCGTCCCGCTGTTGGCTTGCCGGGGCCTTCGTGATTGATCGCTCTTTTAAATATCGATCCATCATTTCGTTGAACGTATGGTCTTTAGCTTCCAACGTGTCAAAGAATCGGCCCTCGACAATCTTTACCCGTACTTTTCCCAGAATGGCGTCGGCGAGGCGCCTATCTGTCGTCCCCGTGGACCGTCTGATCTGCTGGCCCTGATGAATGAACGTCATCCACCACACTTTATTGCGTCTAAACAGCCCCATCTGAATCCTCCTTACGGATGAGGCTTGACTGAATGGTTTCCCCGTGACGGGGAGTATAGACCTCGTGTTTTACCGCTTCAATGAGGTGATCTAGGTCGCGGCTGTCTGGGCGAACGGGTAGTGGCAGAGGCTTTGCGAGGTCCCGATTAAAGTCGTTTAGCCAGACCTGGATCGCCTCAGGTTCAAACCGGACGAGGCCATGAATGCGGCGGCAAGGGATTTTGCCCTGGGAGGCCCAGAGGTACAGGGTTGATGGCTTAATATTCAGCCACGTGGAAACTTCCTTGATGGTGAGCATAGTGCAGATACACCGGGGGCGTCTGACGACACCCCCAGTCCCCCTAACATGGGCTGCCCGCGTTCCCGCCGGCAG
>JBDTWG010000433.1:0-3259 GCA_040006855.1 Nitrospira sp. | reverse complement strand
TGCCGTCCTTGAACAAGACGTAGACATAGGAGAAGCCGAAGTCGGAGAAGCCACGGACGACGGTGACTTTGGGAGCGGAGAGCAGGGCTGTCACGATCGGATAGGTGATCTGATCTTCGACGAGGTCGGGAGAGCGGCCCGGCCATTTGGTGTAAATGATGACCTGTGTGTCTGAGAGATCCGGAATCGCATCCACCGGCGTGTTTTTCAAAGCCCAGAGCCCGGCTGCAGCCAGACCGAAGATCAGAAGGAACACGATAAACCGGTTCCGTGCGCTGAATTCGATAATCCATTCAACCATGGTCGTTACTCGTATTCGGTGAAACGTTCGACGCTGCCGAGCCGCGCGTCACGGTTATTTCATGCCCGGCATGCCCGCCATGCCGCCTATGGCGGCCTTCAGTTGGCTTTCAGAATCGATTAGGAAGTTGGCCCCCGTCACGACGTGCTCCCCTTCCTTTAGACCGTCCACCACTTCCAGCCAGTCACCGGCTTTCGCGCCCAGTTTGACGCTCCGCCATTCCAGCTGTCCGCCTCCATGGTGAATGAAGAGCAACTGGCGCTCTCCCGATTCCAGGATGGCATCCCTCGGCACCACCAGTTTTGTCCCGAGCGGGATCGTCAGCTCCACGTTGGCGTACATGCCAGGCTTGAGTTTTTCGCCAGGATTGTCCAGCTCGAACCGGACCTTCACCGTACGTGTCTTCGAATCGAGCGTCGGATAGATAAACCCTACATGACCGTGCAGCTTCGTGTTCGGGTCATAGGAGAGGGTCACGCTCGCGCTCTGCCCCACCTTGATGTAGGGCAACTCGTACTCGTAGATGTCGGCAAGAATCCAGATGCGGGAGAGATCCGCGATGAAGTAGAGTTCCGTGCCCGGCGTCACAAACGTTCCGGCTCTCGCCTCCATTCGAATGACCGTGCCCGTGATGGGCGAGTGGATCGGAAGGGTTCGTAATACGGTTCCCGTCCGCTCCAAATCCTCGATGTGATTGTTCCGAATGTCCCACAACCGGAGCCGGCGGCGGGTGGCTTCAAGTAGTTCCTTGGCGCCCCGGCCAACCTCAGGAAATTCACTCGTTCCTAGTTCTCGGTAACTCTGCAGCGCCAACAAGTATTCCTCTTGAGTCGCCACTAAGTTCGGGCTATAGATTGTGAACAGTTGCTGTCCCTTTTCGACATGATCGCCGATGGCACTGACCCTTAATTCTTCGATCCACCCCTCGAATTTAAGATTCACGCGCCCCACCAAGCGTTCGTCGATCTCAACACGCCCCACGGTGCGAACGATCTTGTCGAGCGGACGGCGAGTCGCTTCTTGGAATTTCACGCCGATCGTTTGCAACCGTTCGGGGGCAATCGTCATCGTATTCGCGCCCGTGACCGGCATTTCCTGTTTGGCTTCCACGTTTTTGCCGGTAGGGGCCGGCATGGGAAGCGGTTTGTCTGTGCTGGACATGACGGATGCAGATTCCTTGGGCGATTCAGGCAACGATGGCGCTGGCTCACGAGTAGTAAACCAGAAGGCCATGGCAAGCCCGGTCACAACCAAGATCGTCATGCCCGTGACAACCGTTTGCCTCGTCATCAGCGAAGCACTCCTTCCCTGGTCTGTTCTCCGCTGTCCAACGTTCGCGCGCCCTCGCCGGGAGGGAGGGAGCCGGTACTTGTCAGCGGGCCGCCCGTCACTTCCTCCAGCCTCGCCATCGCCTTCTCATGCGCGACCATTTCACCGTGCAATTCCAATTCACTGTCCTGCAAGGTGAGCAAACTATTCAGCAGTGTCAGGAAATCGACCTTGCCCACCCCGTAGCTGGCCTGGGAGGCCCGGAGCGCCATACTGGCCTGTGGAATAATCGCGTCCCGCAGGATCGTCACCAGCCGTTCGGCCCGCTGCGCCTGGACGAAGTCATCTTTCACCCGAAATAGGACATCTTGCCGCGTGTTCGTGAGATTCTCGCGTGCTCCCGTGAGCTCTGACACGGCCTGCCGCACGCCCTGCCGCTGCTTGGTGGCGTAATAGAGAGGAATGCGAATACCCAGCATGACCTGATAGCCGTTTTCATTGATGCGATCATTGCGCAAGCCCGTGGCGCTGATGTCAAAGTCCGGATAGTATTCCCTGCGGGCGAGTGCCACTGCTTGTTCACCTCGTTCGACCCCCTTGGCGAAGGCCTGGAGGATCGGTGAGAAGTCTCCCGCACGTCGGCTCAGCTCCGGCAACGGCAGCGTCAGCATCGTCACATGGATCTCCTCCGGGGTTCCCAGCGGGTCAGCGGGAGGCCGGTTCACAATCCGGTTGATTGAGGCATGCAGGCTCTCCTTCTGCTGGTCAAGCACCGCCAGGCGATCCAACACTCGCGAAATCTCGACCTGTGCGCGGAACACGTCCTGCTGAGCCGCCTGACCAACGGCGTACCGAGACTTGGCGGTTTTCTCGAACTGCATCAGGAGGGCCTTATTCCTCTCCACGATCTCAATCGCCTTATGGACAAAGTGCAAATCGAAGTAGCTCTCTTTCAGACGGGCCGTCAGACGAAGCCGGATGGCGAGGTACTCTTGTTCAATCCGGTCGGCTTCGCGTTGGGCGACTTCCCCCTTGAGGCGGAGTTTGCCGGGAAAGGGAATCTCCTGCCCGATCCCATACATGGCTCCCTGCAACGGCTCGATCATCGGCATCCGTTGATACCCGAACCGGACCGTTGGGTCGGGAAGCGTTTGCACTTGTGGTACGACGGCTTTTGCCGCTTCCCACCGCTGGTGGGCCGCTTTGAGTTCCGGACTCGACACCTCGAGTTCCGCGATCAAATGCTGCAGACTGAGCCGTGGCTCAGTCTGAACGGTGTGCGTGACACCATCAAGGGACGAGGCACTGCGCTCCTGGGCGCCGTCCGCGAAGAAAGGGGTCAGGCCTAAGAGATTGACGGTGAGGACACACACAACCCAAGGATGGATATGATGACCTGTCTGTGGCACGGGTGCACCTCCTGCTACGATTGATCAATAGATCACAGCTTCACATTCCGTAGTCGCAAGGCATTGCCAATGACCGAGACAGAACTCAGGCTCATCGCGGCGCCGGCAATGATCGGGCTGAGCAGCAAGCCGAAGAACGGGTACAATATCCCCGCTGCGATCGGAATACCCAGCGCGTTGTAGACAAAGGCAAAGACCAGATTTTGCCGGATGTTCCACATGGTTGCACGACTGAGGTGAATCGCTTTGGCAATGGCGCGGAGGTCGCCTTTCACCAGGG
>JBDTWG010000432.1:0-3266 GCA_040006855.1 Nitrospira sp. | reverse complement strand
TACTCCCTCGGTGGTCAGCAATCCGATCTCGACATCACGTCGACCATCTCACCATCCCCGCGGGCTAGGTTTCTCTCTTCCGACTCCGGTATAATCTCAAATTCGATCCGTTTTGTTAGTCTGGGCCTGCGCTCAGTTCACGCTCGGTCAACTCACGGCCGGTTGGTGCGTTGTCTCCCCCGGTATTCGAGATGAGAGACGCTTCACGAGGCATGCCTCTATAAGGAGTTTAGAATGACTGAAAAAGACGAGAAAAAGCGCGCGCTGGACCTGGCCCTGGCCCAGATCGAAAAACAATACGGCAAGGGTGCGGTGATGAAGCTTGGGTCCGACGAGCGCCCGGCGGATGTTCCGGCGATCTCCAGCGGCTCCTTAGGCCTGGATATCGCGCTAGGTGTGGGGGGATTTCCGCGCGGGCGTGTCATGGAAATCTTCGGTCCGGAGTCTTCCGGCAAGACGACCCTGACCCTGCATGCCATTGCCGAAGCTCAAAAGGCCGGCGGGACTGCGGCATTCATCGATGCCGAACATGCCCTGGATTTGACCTACGCGAAAAAGCTGGGCGTGCAGACCGACGACTTGCTGGTCTCGCAACCGGATACCGGCGAGCAGGCCCTCGAAATTGCAGAAACGCTGGTCCGGAGCGGTGCGATCGATGTCATTGTCGTCGACTCCGTGGCGGCTCTGGTGCCGCGAGCGGAAATTGAAGGCGAAATGGGTGATGCCCATATGGGATTGCAGGCGCGGTTAATGTCGCAGGCGCTACGGAAACTGACGGCGGCCATTTCCAAGTCTCAGACGACCCTCATCTTCATCAACCAGATCCGGATGAAGATCGGTGTGATGTTCGGCAACCCGGAGACGACGACGGGCGGCAATGCATTGAAGTTCTACTCCTCCGTGCGCCTTGATATCCGTCGAATTGAATCGATTAAGGATGGTCAGGATGTGACCGGCAGTCGAGTCCGGGTCAAAGTGGTCAAGAACAAGATGGCGCCGCCGTTCAAACAGGCGGAGTTCGACATCATGTTCGCTGAAGGTATTTCCAAAGCCGGTGAGTTGGTCGATATGGGTGTGGAGAAGCGCGTGGTGGAAAAGGCCGGCGCCTGGTACTCCTATAAGGGGGAGCGGTTGGGACAGGGGCGCGAGGCGGTGCGCGATTTTCTCAAGACCAACCCGGCCATTGCAAAAGAGATCGAGCAAAAGGTTCGCGATCTGGCCGGTCTGCCCTCTCGCACTACCGACAAGAAGATCGATGTCAAAGAGGCCAAGGACGAGAAGGTCGAGCGGAAACCAGAAGGCCGACAGGAAGAGAAGCGCGGCCATGGGGCCAGAGTTACTACCTAGGTGGCGCCAGTGCCGACAGGAACCACTACTAAACGGCGTGCGGTGGCGGAGCCGGATTACCTCGATCTGGCGATTCGCTATCTGGCGCGAACCGACCGGACAGCGGCCCAGGTCGAGCGGTATGTGCGAGACAAGGGCGCGAGCCGGACGCAGGGCCGTGTCGTCGTCGGTGAGTTGGAGCGGCGGGGCTATCTGAACGATCAAGCCTATGCCACGCGGTGGGCCGAGACAAGGCTCTCCCGACGGCCGATGGGGCGAGAGCGGCTCAAGGCCGAACTGCTTCTGCGCGGATTCGAGGAAAGCGTAACGGAGCGAGCTTTGCGGAAGGCGTACCAGTCGGTCTCCGAGCAAGAGTTAGCCTGCCAGGCGCTCGAAGGGCGCGTCCGCCGCACGCGTCCCCTGCAGTGGGTGCGATTTCTGCGACAACGCGGCTTCGATGACGACACGATTCAGCAAGTCACTCAAGTAGATTTGGAGGCGGGGTTAGACGAGTTATGAGCCAGAACGTGAACGATCTGCGGCGAGCTTTCATCCAGTACTTTGAACAGCAGGGACATCGGGCCGTGCCGAGCGCGCCGCTTATCCCCCAAGCTGACCCCACGCTGCTCTTTACCAATGCGGGCATGAATCAATTCAAACGCGTGTTTCTGGGCGAGGAGACGCGGGCATACAATCGCGCCGTGTCGGTACAGAAGTGTTTGCGGGCGGGGGGCAAGCATAACGATTTAGAGAATGTGGGGTATACGAGGCGGCACCACACCTTTTTTGAGATGCTCGGCAATTTCTCCTTCGGCGATTATTTCAAGGAAGAGGCCATCCGGTTCGGCTGGGAGTTCCTGACCTCGATCGTCGGCCTCACGAAAGAGCGGATGTGGATCACCATTTTCCGCGAAGATGACGAGGCTGATCGACTCTGGAGAAAGATCGGGGTATCACCGAGCCGCATTGTGCGTTGTGGCGAGAAGGACAATTTTTGGCAGATGGCCGACACGGGCCCCTGTGGGCCCTGTTCTGAACTCCATTTCGATCAAGGACCGGCGGTGCCGGGCGATGACACGCCGAACGGAGAGGGCGACCGGGTCATTGAGATCTGGAACCTGGTGTTCATGCAGTTCAACCGCGACAGCGCCGGTACTCTGAATCCACTGCCCAAGCCGAGCATCGACACCGGTATGGGACTGGAGCGGTTGACCGCGGTGGCACAAGGGAAACTCAGCAATTATGACAGCGATCTATTTGCGCCGCTCCTGGCCGCGATCGGAACGCGGGCCGGTGCGCAGTACGGCGGACAGGAGACAGCCGACCGGTCCATGCGGGTCATCGCGGACCACTTACGAGCTATCACCTTCCTCATGGCCGATGGGGTCTTGCCGTCAAATGAAGGTCGCGGCTATGTGCTCCGCCGCATTCTTCGGCGCGCGGCCCGTCATGGCCGCTTGCTCGGAATCACCGAGCCCTTTCTCCATGGCCTCACTGCGACGGTTGTCCAACAGATGGGCGAGGCCTACCACGAGTTGCGTGCGGCGGCCGGTACGGTGGCCGAGGCGACCCGTGGTGAAGAAGAGCGGTTCATCGCCACGCTGGACCAAGGGCTACCGATTCTCACCGACATGCTCACCAAGGTACGAGCGGCCGGACAACAGACGCTCTCAGGCACGGACATCTTTAAGCTGTATGACACCTATGGATTTCCGATGGATCTGATCGCCGAAGCCTGCCGTGAGCAGGACATCCGGCTCGATGAGACCGGCTTTGAAGCGGCGATTGAAGAGCAACGGACTCGTGCTAGGAAGACGGGCGGCTTCGAGACGGAAACTGCCCGTCCGGTCTTACGGGAGCTCGCGGGTCGTGTGGGGACTACCGCATTCGTCGGCTATGACCAGTTAAATTCCGAAGGGGTCGTGCAGGCGCTGCTCAAG
>JBDTWG010000431.1:0-3284 GCA_040006855.1 Nitrospira sp. | reverse complement strand
GGATCGATTTGCATAGGAGGGGATCGGGCATAGGCCTATGATTCATCCGCTGATGCATCGCCTTCAGAGGCAGCATGGACTGCGACGGCGTCGTCCGTCGGCCGCACCGGCGATCCATGGTGGCTGGCATAGACGGCAATGACGGCCGCACCGAACAGGAAAATTTGCGACGCATAATAGGCCCACAACAACACGAGGACCAACGCTCCCGCTCCGCCATAGAAGGCCACCAGCGCATTATGTGCCAGATACACGACGATCAACTTACTCCCAAGTATGTAGAGCACCCCCGTGATCGCGGCCCCAACCCGCACGTCTGACCACGCCACCTGCGCCTGTGGCACCCATTTGTAGATCATGGCGAAGAGCGCCGACACGATCCCCAATGAGACGGCGACACCAAGGCCTTCCCGGAGCACCACCGGCCCGCCGGCTGTCCCCAGCACCGACTGGAGGACGACGCCCAACCATGCGCTGAGCGTCAATGATGCCAGGAGGAGGAAGGCAATGCCCAAAAGCCAAGACAGGGACGCAAACCGCCGTCTCACGCGGTTGAGAATCCCCGACGGCTGTTTCGGTTTGAGCCCCCAGATAGAATTCAGCGCATCCTGAAGCTGGTCCATCACCTGAAGAGCGCCGATGATGAAGACGCCGAGCGCGACGAGTCCGCTCCTCAACGGTGACCCTGCCGATCTCCACTGGTTGATCAGTTGAAACAGCCCATTTCCTGCGGACTCGCCGATGAGATCACCGATGTGATGCTGCAGGCCGCTTCGTATGGAATCCTCGTCCATCATACTCACGGACACCATAATCGTCAGCACGACCAAGGGCACGATGGTCAAAGCCGTATAGAAGGCAAGCGCCGCCGCGAACCGGGGCCCGGGATCGTCGCTCCATTTTTCAAGTGTTTTTCTCGCCAGGGACCACAGCATCGAGGACACTGGATCCTCCCCTCTGCCAATTACTTAGAAGACGCTGCGGCCTCGACTATGCGCTTCGCTCAAGCACAATTCCACTACACCTTCTCAATATCGGACGGCGAGCACGATCAGACCATCTCGACCCCAGAGCCCGTCAAGCCGCGCTTACGATGACGCAATCCCAGTTTGCAGAGGGTTAGGGAGTATTCTTGCATGCGTCAAGCACATCCACTGATAGTCCCCAGAGAGGTGCTGTAACCAAGAGAGGCTTATTTTAGCGGCCCTGCGTCGACTGTCTCTTCTAGTACGTGGCCGACATGGGCCTGGGTCCAACGAGTTCGAGTTCGACCTTGTATCACTGCGAACTGCAGATCGGAACATCCTGGTCTTTGGCCGGATCCATGGGCCGGCTGTTGACCTCCGACACAGCAATGGACACCCCACTCTTCTCCGCGACCGCTTGCTGTAAGCGAGGAATCATCTCGTTCAGAAGAGTGTGATAGGTATCAGCAAAGCGCTCTTCAACCACTTGCTCCATCGTCAACTGCGCCGTTATTCGCTGCCAGTTGTTTTCGACTTCGTCTTTCATCAATTGCGCGGAGGGAGAGGGCTTTCCTGCGGACAAATCCGCTCGACTCGCGGCAATATAATACAGCGCCTCGACGGGTCTCTTGTCTTTTGTACAAGCCACTGCCTTAAATACACGGGTATCGCGCTCGTCAAATGTGTCCGGCTGTTTCGGTTGCGCCCCTGCACTCCCAGTCCATGCCAGGGTCAGCACCATGAGGGCGATCCCGCCAGCGGGATAGCGGCCCCATCCGCCAGTGCGGTCCCATTGAGGAAAGGTTCCAATGAGTGATAACAACACAATGATCAAAAGGACGGTGCTCATATGTTCCCCTCTCGAAAGTGCCTTATCCTCTCGCATGCTAGCACCTGAGAGCGTCATCCGCGACTCGGAACTACCCTGGAGTCCACGCTGTGCCAATGGCTCACAGCATAGCGGACCCTGCGACTTTGTGAAGCCTCCTGAGTGCCCAGGGGAGATACCTAGTTATTGCCTGACGTCTAATGTGACTTAATGGTTCGGTGGGTCATGGAGAGAAAATGAAAACTTTGTGGGGGGGGTTGTTGTGCATGTCTATCTTCGTAGGATGCAGTTATTCCGACGGAGATCGCGAGGGGTACCTCCAAAAGCTATCGCGGAAGGGGTGGCTGTGTAAGACGCATGAAGGAGAGCTTGCCATGACAACCGTCCCTGGCGTGGCCCCGGTTCTCTGGAACTTTAGCGTATGGAATGATGACATCGCCAAGAAGCTGGAAGGCCAGATCGGAAAACGAGTCGTCCTCCATTATCGGGAGTTACGGTATGTCCCCACGACCTGTTTCGGAGAAACGAACTACTTCGTGGATCGCGCCGAAATTGCGGAATAATCCAGAGAGAGAGGAGATAGGTTATGGCCCTCATCGAAAAATCTGTCGAAGTGAATGTCCCCGTCCGAACTGCCTACAACCAATGGACGCAGTTCGAGGAGTTTCCGCAGTTCATGGAAGGCGTGACACAGGTCCAACAGCTCGACAGCACGCACCTGCACTGGAAGGCGCAGATTGCAGGCAAGGAGAAAGAATGGAATGCGGTCATCACCGAGCAGCATCCCGACGAACGGATCGCCTGGAAGAGTACGGATGGAGCGAAAAACGCCGGCGTGGTGACGTTTCACCGCCTCTCCGACCAGAAAAGCAAGATTATGCTGCAGATGGACTACGAACCGGAAGGAGTCGTCGAGAACATCGGTGAAGTGATCGGAGCCGTGTCGCTCCGCGTCGAAGGCGATCTGACGCGCTTCAAGGAATTCATTGAGGAACGCGGGCGGGAAAGCGGGGCCTGGAGAGGGGAAGTCAAAGGCAAGTAGGTTTCCATTGGTGCGTAACAGAGGCCAGAATAGGCATGGAGTGGAACGTGAAACAGCTGCTACAAATGGTCCTGTGCATGGCGCTTTTGGGAGGCTGCTCGACGACCTATGAACCGCATCTCGTGCTTCCGGCCAGCGACCTCACTCGCTCCATCGACGCCGATGTGGAGGTGCATCCCTTCGTCGCGTCCGATCAGCTGGTCTCAGGACATTCCCCCTACGGCGTGCGTGCGGAGGACTTTAGTAATAAGCCGCCTTCTGAATTGACGCAGGCTCTTACTAGGGAAGTGATCGCCGAATTGTCCGCGCGTCGCGTGTTTCGCAAGGTCAGTACCTATGACGCGGCATCCGACCTCATTCTGACGGGACGGATCGAGCGATTCTTCGAACATGATCGACGAAAAGCGTGGACCCTCATTCCTGGCGTGACGGACAAGGCCACCAGTCT
>JBDTWG010000430.1:0-3290 GCA_040006855.1 Nitrospira sp. | reverse complement strand
CATGACGCTGTAGAAGGCAATCATGGCCGCAGGGTCAAGGCGGGCCGCTTGCATCATGCGGAGCCCTTCGATATCGGCTTCCCTCTCATGGGTGCGGTTATAGTGCAATGAACCCATCGTTCGTGCACCTTCCAGGCCCCAGGCGAGGCCACCGGACAGATCTCCGGAGATGGCGGTCAGCAGAAACGTCGTGGCTGTCTGTTCAAGAATCGCTCGCGTCGTATGGCGTTGATAGACATGTTGGAGTTCGTGCGCGAGGACTCCGGCGAGTTGTTCGGGACTGGCGGTTTTTTCCAACAGACCACGGAGAATCACCACCCGTCCCCCGGGTGCGGCGAAGGCATTAATCGCGGGAGCATCCACGACGGAGAGCCTAATGTGATAGGGCGAAGCAGGATGAATTGCGGTCAGGACCTGTACTACCTGATCGAGTTTCCGCAGCCGGTCCGGGTCGTGGCATTGCCGTGCTTCCGGGGCCAGATGCTCAACGACTTGTCGACCAAGGCTTTCTTCCCAGGCAAGAGGTACATAAGGGGTGGCCACGGCGGCCATGCCCGGGATACCCCAACGATACAGTCCGACGACCATCAGGAGAATCCCCAGCGCCGCACAGAGTGTCCAGCGCAGGCGAGTCTTCCGCCACGACGGATTATGGAAGTGCTGAACCATGGTAGGCGCCGCGGTATGCATGGCCGTCAACAGCGTTGGCGTGGAAATGACGAGTACCTCGGCCGGTTCGGGCCCAAATTCCAAACGAACCGGTTCACCGCTATAGGCGCCTTGGGTTTGACGAATGTGGTCGTACGGCCACTGCTTGGTTTCTCCGCTGGATAGGAGGAGGTGCAAGGCCGTCGGACGGATGGTGATAGTGACGCGATGGCGAGTGGCCGTACGGCCGTCGAGATAGTGCGCGATCCAGCTGGTGGGCATAGGGGCTAATCCACATCGAAGCCGGTGTCGAGCAGGTTCGACAGGCCTTCGCCGGTGACGGATGAGACGGTGGTCTCTTGCAGGATCCCATCGAGGTTTATGCTGCCTTGCAGCGACAGGGTGCTGGTGAAAAACCAGGCGTTCCGAACCGTCACCCAGGGCCAGGCGAATCCCAGGGTGACGAGCAACAGGGCGAGGTTGCCGAGGTAGAGTGTCAACAGCTTCTGCCAGGTGATGCTGGATGAGAAGCGCGCCAGCCCGAACGCGGTGTGATCCCAAAAGTACTTCTGTTTCTGCCCAAGCAGCCAGATCCACATCGGCCCGAGGACGAAAGGAATCAAGAACAGGGTCAGCCCGGCATTGGTTAGTTGAAATGCCATGGTGACGCCACACAGGATGAGTACTGCATAGGTCATGAAGAGAGTGATTGCAAACGGAACCATCAAACCTGAACCATGTCCTGTGAAGTGGAAACGCTGATTTCCAAAATAGGTGTGTGAGTGGAGAAATGCCTGCCGTTGAGTCTGGAAGTACGGGTAGTAGGTGCCCAGGGTGAGAACCGTGAAGAACCATCCCCGGAAGTAGAGCTTCAGAAAATCCCAGGTCCGTCCTCGAAACGAGAAACGGATTCCTCGCCAAGAGCTACGGGTGCAGCGATAACGTCGCGCGTTCACGATGGCGATTGGAACGTAAAGGAACAGCACCAGGCCAGCCAGGGCTTGCAAGAGCAGGTCGAGCCAGCGGGGAAGCGCTAAAAACGTATGGGCGGCGCCAAGTGAAAAATAGGGGATGCCGAACACCAGCATCGCTTTGAGAAATCCTTGGTAGAGCTCCTTGCCGGTCCCATGATAGGCAAAGCGATCAGCAGCGAAGGTGGTTTGGCTGAACAGATAGCGGCGGATTTTCGCCTTGCCCCAAAAATGGTAGGCGCCGAGTGTCGCGATGCTGAGGCAGATGTTCACGATGTGCATGCCGAGGAGGGTGCCACCGTTTCCATGAAATGAGCAGTGTTTGGGTGGGGGAACGGCGTCTGTGGCGCCGGTGTACATCAATCGGGGATGGTCCGTAGTAGCAGGCATCATCTCCGCGAAGGACTCATCTCTTGAGCGTGTGGGTCTGACGCTCACCACCGCGAACCGGGCCCCGCAGGTCGGACAGGTACTACGAGCCGAGGACGTGAGCCGGGTCGAGTGGCGAACTCGGTAGCGGGTTTGGCACTGATGGCAGTCGACTTTCAGGGCGTGGTTAGTCGTATCAGCAGGATTTCCGATTGTGGTCATGGTTCAGCAGGCCGTTTGGTGCCCGAAGGCGCAGGCTTGTTGGAGGTCCCGCATGAAGCCCTGCGTGTCTCCCTTGGCCCGTCTGATAATGGATCGTTCAAAATGGGCGCGGCCGTTTTGGGGCTGGTAGGCTAAGTATCGATCCCACAAATCCAATGCCCGATCCCACTGGTGACGTTGCGCGTGGACATGGGTCGCCGCGCGGTACGCATCGAGGAACGCGGGATCGAGTTTAATCGCGGCATCAAAAGCAATGAGGGCTTCGTCGAGAGATTCTTTTTGGATCAGTGCGGTGCCGCGGTTGTAATAGGATTTGGGGTCATCTGGATCCAGGTTAAGCGCTTCGGCATAGGCGAATAGTGCCCTGTCGATCTGGCCCGACTTTTGGAATGCCAGCCCCTCGTCATGGTGCGTCTTGGCCTGCGAAAATTCTTTTCCTCCATGCGTGCGAAGCAGCTGGACAAGGTCGTCGTTCTCGTCTAGCTGCGCAATCTCCAGGGCAGTCTGCCCATGGGTTTTTTGGTTCACAGGGATGCCTCGCTCAAGCAGGATCTGGGCGGCGTCTAGATGGCCTTGCCGCACAGCTCGATGCAAGGCCGAATCGCCGCGTGCGCAGGTCGCTCTGAGATCGGCTCCATTGGACAGTAGCAGGGTCATCGTGTTGGCATGGCCTCGCTCCGCGGCGGCCAAGAGCGGCGTGTACCCTTGTTTTGCCTTGGCGTTCGGATTGGCTCCATGTTGCAGCAGCAAGGCCACGACCGGAGTGTGACCGCGCTTCGACGCCTCGTACAAGGCCGTTCGTCCGCTGCCATTGCGGCGGTCGATGCCGGCTGCTTCTGTGAGCAGCAACGTAGTCGTGGCTAAATCGCCCCGCGCCGCCGAGAGGTGAAGCGGAGTCCAGCCGTTCGATCTGAGGATGAGAGGAGACAGCATCAATTCATCGATATCGTAAGGATCGTGGGTCGCTTTGATCTGGGAGAACATCCAGTACGCCACTCCTGACAGTAGCGCGTAGTTCAGCAGGCAGGCGAGGACCGCCACCGCGATGCCTGCCATGCGGCGCGACAGATCGGGGATGCC
>JBDTWG010000429.1:0-3291 GCA_040006855.1 Nitrospira sp. | reverse complement strand
CGAATGCGTGCCCTTTCCACCATCGGTAATTAAGCCACGCGTTAGGCCGCTAGAACAGTCACATTAATTCCAAAGCTCTAGGTGTCATCTCCCCCTTTGGAAAATCCCGTTGGGGAGTGGAACCCGTGGCTGACGCGGGACGCCCTAGAGGCTGATTCCTGAGGATTGCCGTTTTTTTTCGGATCACCCTCCCCTAAGATACCGTGTAACTCGTTGAACAAGTCTCCTGTTTTGGTTAAAGTGCCAGTCTGTGAGTATTCGCTTTAGATTTTTATCGAATGAACTGCCCCTAGTTTGATTAAGTTCATGCCACAAGCCCCTCGTCACCAGTGCTTAGTGTATGAAGGCTCTCCTGCGCCGCATCTTTCGGCGCTTTCGGCCTTGATCCGGCAAAAGCTCGACGAGAATTATCGCTGCCTGTATCTCCACAGTCCTGCCATGGTGGCCGGACTGCGATCGTATCTGTTCGTCGCCGGGACCGATGTCACGAAGGAGATCCTACAAGGTAGTCTTGTGCTGTCGTCAACCAATGCACATCTCGTGGATGGGCGGTTCCATATTGATCGCATGTTACGAATGCTTGAGGAGGCCTTACACCAGGCACTGCATGACGGCTATGAAGGGCTTTGGGCGACGGGCGATCTGAGCCGGGAATTTGGTCCCAAAAAAGATTTTTCAAACTGCTCGATTATGAATGGGAACTCGAGGAATTGTTTCAAACCCACCCGGCTCTCTCTGGCATCTGCCAGGACCATGCGGATACCTTGCCGCCTGAAGTTATGCGGCACGGGCTCATGACCCATCCATCACTCTTCATCAATGAGACACTGTCTCGACTCAATCCCCATTATGTGGAGCGAAAATCATTTACCGCGCAGTCGTTCAATAATGCCGCTCTAGATGAGACGATCAGAGGCCTGTGCACGGTACCCGACGCGTTACTGCGAACCATACTGCCTCCCGATCAGCTGCTGTAAGGACCGCAAGACTTCTAGCCTGCCCTCCGAGCCCCTTCAGTGCATGCCGGAACAAGCAGCTAGAAGGAAGGCAGGAACAACTCGCAAGAGATAAATTAACAGGGCACATTTGTAAGGGTGGAATGCACCCTAGATTCTGACTCTATACGGACCCCGCACCCGGCTCTTCACTCAGCAATTGCATCTTGATCAGGCGTTCCGCCCCGACCGATCGTCCAGCTCGGTAAGACCTCGACGGCACTCATACAGCTCAACGGCACGCGTGCGTTGCTTATTCTCGCACTGGGCTTATTTTTGCACTGGGGTAGTGCCTAGTTCCTTAGCTGTGTGTTTTTGACTAAATTGAGGGCATGTTGACTCAATTCTTCAAAGCGCTTTTTCAAACCCCCGCATGCGTAGCATGCCGTGAGCACGAAGCGACGCGGGGCTTATTGTGTGTCTATTGCCACTTGGACGAGGGGCTTTCGGGTGCGACTCAACCCCGGTCCCTTGAAATGGATTGCGAATGCGAGCACGATTACCAGATTGAGACGGTGGGCGGCGTGTTTCTTACCGGTGCATACGTATGCCGCCTTTGTAGTGACAGGGTAGGAATGTCCCACGAGCAATTTCATCGCCACGCCGATTATCCACGACACTACCAACAAGGCACAAATACCGTACACCCAGAGTCCGCGTGCAATGACAAGGAACTAGCCACACGAGGTCTTGCTCCTACGGGGGAACCTGATTCTTTACATCCCTCAATCCAGGCACAGCGGAAGCGCGTTCACTAGCCGTACCGTCGTTTCTCTAGCTCTCGCCTCAAGGTAACGGTTACGATCACGCTCCAGCTTAAGCACGAAATCTGGTACATGGTGACGTGCGATATGGACTCCGCGGATGAGGGCCCACCCACAACCCTGCCTACGCAGTGGGTTCGTGAGAGATCAACGGCGGGACTGCTCGAATCGTCGCGTGCCTAATGGGATTGACTCAGGCCTATCCGACCGAACCGCTGCCGAAATACAGTCCTGAGAAGAGCACACATCATGGAAACAGCAGAAGCAGGGCTGTACGGCCCTATGAACTTCCCAGCCACGAGTGCTAGAGTCTTGATGGGTTGAGGCTGGCCTCTGGGGGTCGGCTCAGCAGTCCCGAAAGACCCTCTATGCCATCTACAGGCACTTCACAGGAGAGGCCCGCATATCGCGCTGCTGGACTGCCGCTTCTTCCACCTCAGTTTCGCAGTCATCTTCTTCTCATCCTCTTAAACATCGGCCTCGTCTTAGCTATCTTTTTTCTCGATGTCTTTATCGCCACTGACATCGCGATTGGCATGCTCTATGTCGCGCCGGTGGCCTGGATGGCGCTGTGGTCTTCTAAACATGATACGCATCTCATGATAACCACGGCGGTCGGGTGTACCGTCCTCACCATCGTGGGATTCCTGCTTCATCCGGCGGACATTCTTTGGATCGGGTTCATCAATCGCCTTATTGCTTGTTTCATGATCTGGTTGACGACGGTCCTATCCATCACGCGGAAGGGCAGAGGAAGAAATGAAGATTCTTCGCGGCTTTCTGCCGATTTGCTCGTATTGCAAAAAAATCCGTGACGACACCGGCTATTGGGAGCGCATGGAGGTCTACATTTCCGCCAATTCACAGGCCCACTTCAGTCACGGCATCTGTCCCGAATGCGGCGAGGAACATTTCCCGGCCGTCTATCGTGAGGACCGCACCGGAGCCTGAGACGGTCAACGTGCGAGGTATCTCAAGAAGTACATTCCATGGTACTCGTTTCCAGCTTCTAAACAGCAGAGCCGTGCAGCTCACTCTTTGTCAGCATCCTAGATTTACCCTGTAGCGGACAAAGGCTGAAGCGGAAGAGGAACTCCATTGGGTGCGGTCGTGTGGCACCGGA
Organism: Nitrospira sp.; assembly: GCA_040006855.1. Lineage (GTDB taxonomy): Bacteria > Nitrospirota > Nitrospiria > Nitrospirales > Nitrospiraceae > Nitrospira_A. The sequence goes on along the minus strand of JBDTWG010000429.1, from coordinate 409 downwards.
TGCGTCGGCAAGGATTCGCACTTGGTTCACGAGCTAGACGATTAGCATGACTTTTCCTGAGCTATTGCAACGCCTGGTTTGTGGCCATTGCGGCGGGAGACGGTCCGGAAGATAGCGCACGCCTGGAGCAATTGGTCTTCATTTTGGGACGCAGCCGGAATACTCGGGCACCCCCATGGACTGTGCGTCCGTTGCGGGAAAGAAGGTGAAGTGCTTCGCCATGTGACGATCCCGTAAGCCCTTCCTGGATAGACTGTGCGTCCTGATGAGAATCGCCTCGCTTTCTGCCAACATTTGAACTGGTGCCTTGCTGCTCGCGTTCCCCTTGTTCCCCCTCCTCGCGCATGCCGAGTCTGTCGGGAAGGTGCCTCACGACAAGACTGGTATCCTTTTAGCATCAATGTATTTC
>JBDTWG010000428.1:0-3302 GCA_040006855.1 Nitrospira sp. | reverse complement strand
ATTCAGCAGGGGAAGATTATGGAAGCCATGAATGAGTTCTACGATACGGACACGGTGATGCAGGACAATGCCAATCCACCCACGAAAGGACTGGCCGCCAACATCGAGCGCGAAAAGCAGTTTCTGAGTGGCGTCAAGGAGTGGAAAGGGTTTCAGGTGGTGGCATCCGGCGTCGGAGACAATGCCACGTTTTACGAATGCGTCATGGAATTCATTGCGACCAATGGACAACCCGTACGTCTGGAGCAGGTGTCTGCAGCCAAGTGGAAGAACGGAAAGATTGTCCACGAACGATTTTATTACGACACCGGAAAACAGGCATCATAACAATACAATCGAGGAGTGGGAGCTGTGGGGCGAAAGCCTCCGGCTCCCTCTCGCGGCTTGGGGACGCGTCTCAATCAAAGGAGATCCATGGGACTGAATGGGAAAGTGGTGGTGATCACCGGAGGATCAGGAGCCCTGGGTCACACAGTCACGCCGGCCTGTGTCAGTGCTGGTGCTCGGGTGATCACGGTGGATCGCACGATTCCACCGGAAGTCGCCGGATGGACGGCGCTGCAAGCCGACGTGACCGATGAAGCGGACTGCCAGCGAGTCGTGCGTGAGGTGATTCAGCGTCACGGGCGCCTCGATGTGCTGATCAATTTGGTGGGTGGCTTTGCCATGGGGCGTCTGGCAGATACGGAGGTGGCGCTCTGGCAGCGGATGCTGGCGATGAATGTGACGCCGGCGTTTCTGCTCTCGAAAGCCGTCATCCCTCACATGACGAAACAGGGTGATGGTCGCATTCTGCATGTGGCGGCCTGGGCAGCGGTCGAGCCGTTCCCTGGAGCTGCGGCCTACATTATCGCTAAGTCGAGCCTGGTGGCCTTGATCAAGGTCTTAGCGCTTGAACTAAAGGGATCAGGGGTCACGGTCAACGGCGTATTGCCCAATACTATCGATACGCCCGCCAACCGCGCCAATATGCCCAAGGTCGATCCGTCCACCTGGACCAAGCCGGAATCCATTGCCGAGACGCTGCTCTTTCTCGCCTCCGAGGAGGCTGGTCAAGTCAGCGGAGCGGCCATTCCCGTCGGCACCAACGGCGGGACCAAGACTGCAGGGAAGGCATAGAGAAGGAGGCGAGAGTATGCCGAGTACGAATCCCACACGCACGCATCTGGACAATCTTTCTCGGTCTCTACTTCGCCTGCACAAGGCATTGCTGGATGGCGAGCGAGTATCTTACGAACGGGTGCATGGGCGTATCCCATCCAACGGTGCCTTCTTTCAATTGGTATTGGGAGATGCATGGTTCGCCTGGTTGCGACCGCTGTCTCAATTGATGGCCAGATTCGATGAGCTGTGCGAAGAAGATGAGGACTCCAGCCACGCGGAAATTGCCGAGCTCATGGACTCAGCGCGCGCGCTGCTGACGCCGTCCGAAGCGGGAGAGGGATTTGCCAGACATTACTACGATGCGCTGCAACGGGAGCCCGATGTGGTGTTGGCGCATGCGGCAACCCGCGCGCTGCTGCGATAACAGGATCAGCGTGAGCGACGCGGTGAGCGGTATAACCTCAGGTCACTCCGCGACGCCGCTCCGCTAGAAAACGAGGAAGAAGCCAATGAATATCGTCCTGATCGGAGCAAGCGGATACGTCGGTTCGGCCATTTTGAAGGAAGCCCTAGACCGGGGGCACCACGTGACGGCTGTGGCACGAGATCCCGAGAAGCTGACCCGCCACCCGAACCTCCATCCCCGGAAGGCTGATATCTATCAAGAGGGCGAGGTGGCCAAGGTGGTGGCAGGCCATGAGGCTGTGATCAGCGCGTTCAATCCCGGTTGGAGCAATCCGGATATTTATAACCAGCAGATCAAGGGCACGCGCGCCATCATCAATGGTGTGAAGCAAGCCGGGCTCACGCGAGTACTCTTCGTCGGTGGCGCAGGTAGCCTAGAAGTGCAACCTGGGGTTCAAGCACTGGACCGGCCGGAGTTTCCAAAGGAATACAAACAGGGGGCGCTCGCAACTCGTGAAGCCTTGGCCCACCTCCGTCAAGAAACAAACCTCGACTGGTCCTACTTATCTCCCTCCGCCGATCTATTTCCCGGGTCGCGCATCGGACACTTCCGGGTCGGAACGGATCAAATGCTAAAAGATGCAAACGGAGCGAGTCGAATTTCTGTGCAGGATTACGCCATGGCGATGATCGATGAGCTGGAAAAACCTGCGCATGTTCGCAGGCGGTTTACCGTCGGGTATTGATCGCCGGGTGCCGCTGAAATGGGGCAAGGCCGGAGGGAGGTTCATAGATGAAGGCGCATTACTTAGGTCATGTCGTGTTCTATGTAAGGGATCTTCAGCGCGCGCTGGCCTTCTACCGGGACTTGCTCGGTTTTCGAGAAGTCGGACGCATCTTTAACGGCGCCGCCGCCGCGTTGACGTCCGGCCGCACCCATCATGAACTGCTGCTGATCCAGGTCGGTGATGCGCCGGGGCCTCCGCCCGGAAGGCGTCGCGGGCTGTATCACATCGGGATCAAGATCGGTGACAGCCTGGATGAGTTGCGCGCCGCGAAAGGAGATTTGGAGAAGGCCGGCGTGACGATCGAGGGTATGAGCGACCATACGGTCAGCCAAAGCCTGTACGTACATGATCCCGACGGGAACGAAGTCGAGCTCTACGTGGATGCGGATGAAGCGATTTGGAAGAATAATCCCGACGCGGTCGTCTCGCCGATCAAGCCGTTGCATTTGTAGTGGAGCCGTGAAGCAGCGAACAAGACCCGGATGGAACCTCATCAAGGCGCAGTGATAGTCAGTGACCTAGAGCAGGTGCAGCGGAAGTGACGAGTGGGAAATGTTTTCACAAGGAGGATAGACGATGGCCACGCAAATAATGATCAATGACCCCGCCAAGGCGAAAGAATATTTCGAAGCGAAGATGGCATTTACGACGGGTCCGGTCGAGCTGGAACGGATGATGAAAAATAACGAAGTGAATATCGTGGACGTACGGGCAGCCGAGGATTACGCCCAGGGGCATATCCCGGGCGCGGTCAATTTGCCGAAGGATCAGTGGTCATCCCTGAAAGGTCTGCGCAAGGACAAGATGAACGTGCTCTATTGTTATTCGCAGGTCTGTCATCTTGCGGCGACCGCTGCGGTGGAATTTACCGGCAAAGGCTATCCCATTATGGAATTGGATGGCGGGTGGCGCTGGTGGAAGGACGATGGGTTCGATGTCGAGAAGTAAGTTTCTCTCCGACCGATTCACCACCGTTTGGATGACATGACTGTTCAATGGCGCAAG
>JBDTWG010000427.1:0-3302 GCA_040006855.1 Nitrospira sp. | reverse complement strand
ATCCGGAACGCCGTTTGCAAAGTCTTTTCAGGGTCCGAACTGAAATCGATCTTGAAAGGCAAGACCCCGCGGTTGAGCATCATGGTCCGTCGGGGTTGGCTCATGTTGGTAAAGGCGTAGATGTTGGTGGCGAAAGGACGGCAGTTGGCGACGAGATCGGCCATGAGTCCTCGTCTGGTGATCACCACGATGCCCTTGGCCCTGACCCCTTCGGCGAGCTGCACGGCTGCCGCCGCCAGTTGCTGCTTATTTTCCGTGTTGCGCAAGTGTTTCGCAAACTGCAATCCGGGTATCGTCTCGGATTTCAGCGCAATCCTGCGGAGGAATTCGACACACTTCACCGGATATTTCCCCACCGTGGTTTCGCCGGAGAGCATGACGGCATCGGCTTCTTCATAGATCGCGTTGGCGACGTCCGTCACCTCGGCGCGGGTGGGATGAGGATTGTGGATCATGGATTCGAGAAGATGCGTCGCCACGATGACGCGTTTCCCATACTCTGCACAGAGGCGGACGATTGTGCGCTGGACATTCGGCAGATCTTCCAGGTTGATCTCCACCCCGAGATCTCCACGCGCGACCATGATGCCGTCCGATTCTTTGATGATGGCTTCCAGGTTGCGGACGCCTTCCTGGTCCTCGATCTTCGCGATGATCTTCACCCTCCCGACCTTGTCGCCCATGAGTGCCTTGAGTTGCTGGATATCCCCGGCTTCGCGCACGAACGACAGGGCGATGAAGTCCACATCCCGTTCCAGGCCGAACAGGATATCCTTGCTGTCCTTTTGCGTGATCGCCGGGAGATTGACACGGACCCCCGGGAGATTCACGTGGCGCTTGCTCTTCAAGAGCCCACCGTCCAAGACACGACAGCGCATGTGGCGTTCGTGTTTTTCAAGCACCTCGAAATTGATCAGCCCGTTGTCCACGGTGATCCGGTCCCCAACGTCGACCGCATCAAGCAAGTCCGCATAGTTGATCTGGATGGAGCTCTCTTCCACGTCCATCGGTCCGCGCGTGGTGACGGTCACGATGTCGCCCTGTCGCAGATCAAGCTCGTTGGAGAGGTCCCCGGTGCGGATCTCAGGGCCTTGCGTGTCCAGAAGGATGGGGATGGGAAACTTCACCTTCCGGTTGAGTGTCTTGATGTGCTGGATGACCTTGGCGTGGGACTCGTGGTCGCCGTGGGACATGTTGAGGCGAGCGATACTCATGCCGGCCTCATAGAGCTTTTGCAGCATCTCGTAGGAGTCCGTGGCGGGGCCGATCGTGCAGATGATGCGGGTCTTTTGCATGTAGCTCCCTTGGGGAAGTAACCGATCCCCGCTAGCCGAGGTGTAATCTACCGACTGATGACGATGTCCTGCGGGGGGAAATGGGAAGAATCGGGGCCATTCTACTTGTTATCGTCGACCTCGTCTATTGCGCCGTAAGAGACCGACGCGACCCATGTCTCATGAAGCGTGGTGCGCGATCCTGGGTGATCGCCGCTTGCGGACGAGGAGCGACAAACGACGCTTCCCGGATGCCGACAGATCAAGGCGATGGAGCGGGGAAGGTAGAGGGAGAAGGCGTCGGACGGCCATGCGGCGGGACATATCTGTGTCTCGCCAATTGCTAGGGCTGACAACCGTCTTCCCCTCGAATCGTTCTTCTCCGCCTACAACTCTGCCAGCGGAGCAACCGCCCACCTGCGCAAAGTGTGGCGGTACGTTGCAACGGCGATAGCGAGCGCGACGAGGATCAGAATCGCCGCGATTGCGAACGTGACCCGCATACCGGTGGCAACGGCATCGGGAGGCGCCGATGTGATGTCGACCGTCGACGACGCAGCCGCGAACACAGCGCCCATGACGGATGCACCGGTGATCAGCCCGAGATTGCGGGACAGGTTGAGCAGGCCGGAAATGACGCCCCGCTGCTCCGGGCGAATATCCGTCATGACGGCGGTGTTGTTGGCGGTCTGGAACAGCGCATAGCCGACTGTGATGACGATGAGAGGGGCGATGTAGCCGTAGATCCCGAGCATCGCCGGTATCATGGATAGCATACAGGCACCGGCGGCTATTCCGATGAGCCCAAGGACGGTCATGCGTGGGGGGCCAAGGCGGTCCGCAAGGCGACCGGCCGGCAAACCGGTCAGCGCGGCGAAAAAAGGGCCGACCGACAACACAAGTCCAATAAGAGCCGCGTTGAGCCCGAGCGTACGCGAGAGATAGAACGGCCCGACCACCAGCGTCGCCATCATCACCGTCGAGACGAGTGCGCTCATGGCGAGGCTCCCACTCAGCAGTGGATCGCGGAACAGCGTGAATCTGATTAACGGTGATTCAGCCTTGGTCTCGGCGAATAGGAAGAGACCGGCGCCGAGTACGGCGGCCACCACCAGCGCCATGTTGCGTGCTCCGAAGCTGCCGCGTCCAATGGTCATGGCGAGCGCATAGGCTGCGAGCGTCAGAGCAAGCAGCAGCGTACCGGCATAGTCAAACCCGGCCCGATCAGCGTTCTGCCGCTGCCTATCAATGGGTAAGTAACGATGCGCGAGAAGAAAAATCAGGAGCCCCAGCGGCAGGTTGATCAGGAAGATTGCCCGCCAGGTGAGTTCGGAGATCAGAATGCCGCCGAGCGATGGGCCGAGCGCCGTGCCGATCGCGGACATCGTGCCGAGCAACCCCATGGCGCTACCGACCTTTGACTTGGGAACCGTCTCACCGACAAATGCCATGGTGAGGGCCATCATGATGGCCGCTCCCAGACCCTGCGCCACGCGGGCGGCAATCAGCAGCCAGAGCGTGTGAGCAACACCACACAAGACAGAGGCGACCGTGAACAGGAAGACACCGATCAGGAGTAGCCGACGGCGACCGGTCATGTCACCGAGTCGGCCCACGCTGACGATCACGGTCGTAATGGAAAGGAGATATGCGATGACGATCCACTGTACCTGCTGAAAAGAGGCATCGAAGGCCTGTGCCAACGTCGGTAGGCTCACATTGGCGATGCTCGTCCCGATCGAGGACAGCAACATGGATAACGACAGGCCGGCGAGTATCCACCGAATCGAAGGTGTCAGATCCGTCCTTCCCGCTTGTGCCTCAGCTCGTCCTGCCATGAATCGCGTGAACATCGTCAGTCCTTTCGTAGCAGCCACACATGCTCTGTCGCCGCACATTTTCCCTTGAGTCCACCGGGCACATCCGCGCTGGTTAGGAGCCTCAGCTGGTACCGATGCCCATAATGTCGACGGACCTCCTCGTGGCTGATTGAGAAAGGAGGGCCTTCCGCCGCGCGTTGGTCGTACT
>JBDTWG010000426.1:0-3306 GCA_040006855.1 Nitrospira sp. | reverse complement strand
ATGAGGCCTGTCTGAACGCAACCAGCACCGATCACGCGCCCTGGTATATCGTTCCCGCCGATGACAAGGAGAATGCCCGTTTGATTGTTTCCCAAGCTATCCTTGATGCGCTCAATGGACTGAAGATGGCTTATCCCAAAACCACCGCGAAACGTCGGCGGGAATTACGGTCTATTCGCAAGCTCCTTAGAAAGTGAGGATTGCATGATGGTGCCTTATTGAGTGAGCCCGATCAGGGTGCACGGCCATTGGTGCGTCACGTACCTCGGAATGGGAGAAGGTGTGCAATGACGAAATCGAATGACCAACTCGAACCGACCCAGCCGCGATTATCATCCCTTTCATTCTTAAGAAAAACCGATCCACTTCGGCGTAAGCAGACCCGGCCAATTCCTTTCCAGCATGTGTAAGCAACTCTGTGAAGGAAATCTTGACCGTAGTGGGCAGAGTCTTCTCTCGACCCAGCACCTCCAATGCCCAGCGATCGAATCCACGAAATATTCTGAGTCCACGGAATTCGGCAACCCAAGATCACCGCTTGCCGAACACTGTACGAAGCTGGAGATGGAATGTGGCGCCAAAGTTCCCCGAATCTTTTACATGGCCACTCCGCCGAGCATGTTCGGAGAGATCCCGAAAAGCTCGGCAAGGCCGGACTGACGCGTGACCGAGAATGGGCGAGGATTGTGGTCGAGAAGCCGATCGAGGAAGGTCACGCTCACCAGGTCATAAGAGATAGGACGAACCGTCTGGCCGTCGTCTGACTTCCTCACGTTTGCGAGGCGGTGGATCGCATGGAGGATTCTGAAACTGGCTCAAGAGCATCTTTGACTGATGCTGGCATCTTCGCGTTGGCACCGCTACCGACTCCATCAGGATAGAGTCGAACCGTTCTATCCCCGTCGTTCTTGTGGTTCTTCCGATACGGGGCGACGAACTGCGGCGCGATCAGCCACACCTCATGCCCCAAGGCGCGCAGCGTCCGGGACAGCCGGTGGCGCCAGACGGTGCGGCTGCGGTCATCGATGCTGTGTACCTGAATGACATGCGTGGCCAAATCGATCCGTGTCACGTGTCGCATATGGACGCCCTTCTTCTCGTAATGGTGGGTTCGCACCGTGGTTCCGGTGGAACCCATGGTACCCAAGCGGGAGAGCCCATCTCATTAGTAAATGCTCTCGCGCGTCGTTCTCGCTTAACTCAAAGGCTCAACGCGGAGGAATAATTCTCCGTTACGTGTCTGATCGAACCAGAGAAAGAATTTTGTTCGTCTAGGTGCCGAGAGGGGAAAACAGGCAATCCCTGTTCCTGTGCTCATAAGGGATGTGGAAGCAAGCATCAATAGGTCGAACTCCCACAGGGTACACAATATCAATCGCGGATGACGAGGTGAGTATGGCGTGGTCAACACATCGATGCGGTAAGGTTCCACATTCACTCTCTGCCAGAAGATGGTCCGGGAAGACCCCACGACTTATGGCCGTCGCACTCCTGACCCTCTTTCCGGCATTCGCCTGTGCTGCTGGTGTATTCCCGCTGGCCCACCCTCCTGAGAGCGATGGCGGACCAACCCCTCAGATCTCTCCCGAGAGGCCGTCAGAATCTGGTGCTTCGGCAATGCCTCCGTCCCGTATCGATCCGGGTATCCAACACATGCCGGAGATACGTGGAGATCCACGCGGCTCCGTGAGTCCGCCCAACGTCGATCCAAACATGTCAACGAATCCCGACGTGACGCCTTCCCCAGGCGAGGAAACCAATCCCCCCGGTGGCGCGAAGCCTCAAGAGAAGCCAGGTCCTCGGTAATGAGCGGACGTCGTCCCCACGATCAGGAAACTGAGTAGCTGTGAAGTTCCGGGAATTACCGTAATCCGGCAGTGATCATGACACGGGTTCACACATGCAGGTCGAAGATCAGCACGGCGCGTACTCCAGCAGCCGATCGTAGCAGATAAGGAGAGCCGACTATGGATTCCACTTCCCCATCGTTGCTCAACCAAATCCCGCGCCCGATCCGTCGCCGTTTCCCCGTCCTCCGGTCACAATAGGCCAGTTGACCACCTACTGTCCTCTAAGGACCTTCTGAACAATGCCGGTTTCTGCTAAGACGCGTGTCTGCACCACGGCTACGAAGCCTGACACTGCTCGATGGTGCGGCCATCCCAGCACCGTGCGTGCCTGGCCAGCAACGCTCAACGAATGCCGGCATGTCGATTGATCAGCCTCCTGTCGGCGGGAGACGGCGGCGCACCAGATACAGATTTGTCAGCGCGCAGGTCACCAGCAGGCAATGGGTGTTCTTGGCTAGGCCGCGGTACCGGACCTTCGTGAAGCCAAAGATCCCTTTGATGACCCCAAAGACATGTTCCACCCTGGCGCGGACCCGGGATTTAGTCCGGTTCTTGGCCCACTCGACCGGATCCACGACGCCCTGATAGCGGACGCGGCGGTTTGTGAAATCCTGTGCCTGCGGCGCGACGCGACGGAGCACGGCGGTCTGGCCTTGATAGGCCTGATCCCCCCAGACACGCGTGCCACGGCCATGCAAGAGGGCCGGCAACATCGTGCTGTCGGCTACATGGGCAGTCGTGGCCGTCACGGAGTGGATCCGCTTCGTCTGGCTATCCACACCGACATGGGTCTTCATGCCGAAGTACCACTGCCTGCCTTTGGCGGTTTGGTGCATCTCGGGGTCCCGAGCCGTGTCCGTATTCTTCGTCGAACTCGGGGCATTGATGATGGTGGCATCCACGATGGTGCCCGTCGCCACCTTGAGGCCGCGCGCCTGGAGAGGTCGGTTCACGGTCCCGAAGAGCGCGGGCCCGAGCCGCTGCGTTTTCAACAAATGTCGGAACCGGCACCCCGTGGTTTCGCCGGTACCGGTTCCAGTACCGGCTTACGGGAAATATACTTACGCTATTACGCTCAGGCGATTTTTATCGAGCTATTGTAATAGCCAGATGTCCCAGGGTATCCTAACGGTCTTCAGTCACCAACTCTCGTGAATTGTCCTATGTCATTGTTCATGATCGCCGTTATTTCACCTTTGCTGTCCGGCTGTACTCTCGTGTCCTGCAATTTTTAGAACTCTTGCGAAAACCCTTAGCTCAATGAGGAACAGTCATGCAAATGGTAATGATGGTTTTTCGGACATCACTTCAGAGCGAGGTGCTACCTCTGGTAGAGCAGGAAGAGCTCCCCTTCACACGACTCGATGGCGTGCAAGGCGAAGGTGCCACAGGAGGCGTCTCCGACTCAGTACTCTGGGTTGGTTCGAATACCGTTCTGCTCTTGGCCGTACCGGAT
>JBDTWG010000425.1:0-3313 GCA_040006855.1 Nitrospira sp. | reverse complement strand
GCAGGTCGAACGCAAGTTGTGCGACACCGGTCAGGCCGGTGGTGAACGACTTCATTGGCATGTAGGTCACTTGCGGATCGTCGATGGACCCTTTCACTTGAAACAAGGCCGTGGCCAGTCCCTTGCGGTCTCCGGCAACCAGTCGCCCGAAGAGTGGAATTGATTTCAAGAACTGCGAGTAGGAACCGAAGGGGCTGACAGCCCAGATCATATCCAGCTGATCGGTGGGCATGTCATAACTGCCGACGGCCGAGATTTTGAGCACGGGGCTATCAAGGAGAAAGTTCTGCGTTTTCATCAGTCCGTTTTGGACGGTCACGGTCGCGGTTATTCGATTGTACTGCAACCCGTCTTTGTCCAAATCCACTTTGCCTTGTAACACGGCCGGGAGATTCAGAATGGAGAGAATCTTCCAGATGGCGTGTGTTTCTGTCTTGAGAATGCGGCCTTCCTGCGCGACCAGTTCGGTCTTGCCGTTCAAGGTCGGCAAGACACCGTGCGGATTACGTCCATGCCCGCGCAGCACACCGGTCAGCTTCAGGTCACCGGTGAGTGGCTGGTCGTGCGCGCCCAAGAGCGGCAGCACGGCTTCAAAGGGAATGCCCGTCATCCTGACAGAGGTTTCCGTGTCGGCCGGCTCTCCCTTGGGAAGCCGGACGACCATGCGTCCCGCCACATGGCCGGTTCCCGACTGACCAACGATGCGGTCGAGATCCAAGAGGCCATCCTGAATCGTCAACCGTCCGGAGAGCCCTCCGAACCGCAAATGTTTGTAAAATCCCTTCTCAATGGTGGCAGTCGCGCTGACTTGACTGGTCGAGGCCAAGGTCTCAAGGAATTCCCTGATCGGCGAGCGGTTCCCTTTCGGAATGAGCAGGTCGAGGTCCATTTGAGACGATTCGAGCTTGACTGCGATGACCGGCTTGGTGGTCCAGTTCTTCAGGGCTCCCGACAGGCTGACATCGCTGTCCTTGATGCGAAACGAGAGCTGCTTGATATCGGCGATGTTTTTCGAAAACTTCAACCGAAGATAAATATCTTCAACGGGGCCCTCCACGCCCTTGACCGTCATCAAGCCGTTCGTGAGCGCCAGCCACCCGCTCGCGCGCCAATTTTTCCACTCGGCATCCGTCCCTTTCACATCCATGGAGACTTCGAGATTGCCGGCTTCGAAACCGCTCTTGTAAATCCATTCGGGCAGACTCGAAATCGAGACGGTGCCCGAGGAGAGCGACGCGTCGATTGCAAAGTGGTCGCCGAGAGTAATGCGGCCCTTCAGCGGCAGCCGCAACGGCGGCACCACCAGTTCCAAACGCGAAATGGTTAGACCGACCCCGCGTGTGACATCGGCGTCGAGCTCCAAGGAGGCCGGCGAGCCCAGCGGCTTTTCGCCCACCGTCGGGAGCACGAGTTTCGCGTCATTCAGGCCGATCTCACCACGCAAATGCGGGGCGCTGGAAGGACCGGACAGTTGCACCTTGGCATTGATGATACCGGAGAGCAGATCATCCGGGAACGTGCCCGCGGACAGCATCTGGCGGAGCTGGGCGGCGTTGCCCTTCGCTCGGATGATGAAGTCTTGAAAAAGACTCGGTGTGCCGCCGCTGATCTGTCCGTTGAACTGGAGCTGAGCATCTCCCAGATTGGCCGTGACCTGATCAAATTGCGCGCCGCCGGTTTGCGAAAAGATGATGCGGCCTCGCATGGCGGTGAGCCGCTGCGGCAGGGAGGGATTCATGAGGCTGACCTGCTCGGCCAAAACCTCCCCGCCTGCGAACGTAATGCCTTCGGGCTGGTCCAGTGGTCCGACCAGCCGGAAAGTCGGGTGCGTCTGCCCCTCGATGTCGCGGGATTGCGCCAGCAGCGACGTGAGGCGGTCCGCGCGGATGGTCTTGATGAGAAACTTGACCAGATCAGCCGCAGTCATGTTGCCGCTGACATCCAATTCCATCCAGGGACCGGCCTCGAGGAAGGACACGACCGCCTTGCCATCCGTCATTTGCAGCGTACCGTATGTGCCGGTCACCTTGCCGACCCTGATGCGTCCGGGCTCTACTGAGACGGTGGCGGTCAAATCCTGCGTCGGCACACGGTCGTTTCCGATAAGGGCGGTGCCTTTCTCGATGCGGAAATCACCCGTGAGTGACAATTGCGGGCTTGGCTCCGTCGCCCCCGTCAACGTAGCGGAGAGGATTTCCACCGTTCCGCCCAACTGGCGCTGCTCGACGATTCCCGGCAATTGCGCATGAATCCACTGCGCGGGAATACGCGCGAAGAGATTCTTGAGATCGATCGAGGGCGAGGCGAAGGTGATGGAAAACGTGGGTTGTGACGTCAGTAGTCCCGCCAGATTGGCTTTGCCGGTCACCGCCAGCTGATCCACATTGGCGGCGATCTCCGTCAGGACCACGTCGTAGCCAGCGACACCGGGCGCCACGCGGATGCGGCTTTTCAGATTCGCGCCGCCTTGCAGTTGATCAGGCACGGGCCGAGGTCCGAAGAAATCGGCGGCTTCGCGTAGACGCAGATTGGCCGTTTCGATCTCTCCGTCAAATTGAAACGCGGGCCGCACCGAGTAAGGTTCTTCGGCCGCTAGGGACGAGGATGATTCGCTCAAGCCGATGGTGCCGGTCAACGAGAAGGCTGAAGGGGCTTCCTTGCCGGGCAAGGAGGCGGAAATATGCAGGTCGCCCTGGGCTTTTCCGGGGTAGACCTTCAACGCCATCTCAACCGATTCGAGCATGGCTGTCCGGACGCCGTCGGACCGCGCTTCGTCCGTGATCGTCACATGGCCCTTCTGAATCGTCGCCTCACGGATTTGCAGTAACCGGCTGAACATCTGGTAGGCCGATTCGTCCTTGGCCGCGGACGGAAGTCCGGCGAGAATGTTCCAATGGCCGGAGTGATTGCGTATCAACGTGACGGTCGGCTCGTCGAGAAACAGTCGCTTTGCCACGACCTGCTGCTTCAGCAGCGGCAGGAGGCGTAACACGATGTCCATTTCCTTGGCCTTGAAGACGACGTGTGTCGGGTCGTCGTGGCCGTACAGGCTGACGTTGGTCAGTTCAAGCCGGATGCTCGGCAGCACCACGAGCTTGATCCGATCGACCTCGATCTTGCGCCGGAGACTCGCTTCGAGTTGTTGCAGGAAGAAATTCTTGATGACGTCGACGCCGAAGAGCTCTCGGGAATACAGGAGCAGGAGCGCACCCACGACAAGGAGGCCGAGCAGAGACAGCACGACTGCGCGCGGACGAACCCTCACTCCACCTCCATGGATTAGGTCAAAATGTGAGTGTACTGGATGAGCCAG
>JBDTWG010000424.1:0-3319 GCA_040006855.1 Nitrospira sp. | reverse complement strand
TCCCTTCGGTGGCGAGAAGAACAGTGGCCTCGGACGATTTGGTGGTGACTGGATCATCGAGGAGTTTACGAGTCCTCAATGGGTGACCGTGCAGCACACACCGCGGCAGTATCCATTCTGAATATGAGCAAGGAGGAACGGTATTGAATTGCAGCGCGGAAACGGTTCAACGTGGGAAGCGCTCTATGAGTGAAGAGGAGAGAACAGGTCAGACGCATCGCGTCGGCAGTCGGCGAGAGGATTACGTCCCGTCACTCTCGAGTAGATCGTTGAGGCGCATGAGACATTGAGGTTTGGAAGTACAATCGGCAAAGTCGTGATGATCCCAAACGAAGTTAGGCCGATGAGCTAACGGTTGACCCGACCGGTACCTTCAATGTCGCGCGCTTAGCCATTCCCTACCTGAAGAGGTCTCGAGCTGGTGTCATCATCAATATGTCTTTGGTTGCCGGTGGATTTGGGTATACCAACAGAAGCCCCTCTTGCACTGCAAAGTGGGGCCTGATCGGCTTTATTAAAACTCTCTCCATAGAACTCGGCGCGTTGGGGATTCGCGCGAACGCGATCCTGCCGGGCGCGGTCGATGGCCCGCGCATCGAGAACGTTTTCGAGGGACGTGCGAAAGCGACACATCAGTCGGTTGAAGAGGTCATGGCTGTACTGTCACTTAAGAAGCTGCTGGACCCTAAGGACATTGCTGCGCTCGCCGTTTTTCTCGCTTCTGATGAAGCGAAGTCGAATTTCGGGCAAATGCTGCCGATCAAGAACGACATGCAGCAGGCTTTGTAAGGACATCACAGGGAGCAATTATATGAAAGACACAGTGCGTGACCAAATGATAGAGACATGGAAGCTGGAATCCTATGTGGAAAATCTCGTGGACGGATTTGCGCCGGTATACCCCATGGGAGAGCGTCCGATGGGCAGCATCATGTGCCCGTCGGATGGATATATATGGGCGCAGCTGCTGCGCGCCGGCCGCCCGAACTTCGCTTCCAGTGACTGGTTCAACGGGACCACAGAGGAATATCGGGAAGAGGCTTCCACGTATATTGCGGACTCCGCCGTCAATGGCGATGACGTGAAGGGACAATGACCATGGGCGCCGCCGTACAACTCCACAACCGTGAGCGCGCCGCGATGTTACCCATGCGCTCACTTGCAAACCAGGCTTTCTCGCGCGCCGCCGGCGCACCCCTGAGCGAAGGCAACACCATCCGACTGCTCAAAGACGCGCGCGAGAATTACCCGGCGTGGCTCAATGCAATCCGCGGGGCGAAACGGTACATTCACTTCGAGAACTACCTCATTCACGAAGACGATGCGGGTCGGATGTTTGTCGACGCGCTCGTCGGCAAAGCGCAGGAAGGCGTGCGCGTGCGTCTCATTTACGACTGGATGGGCGGATTCGGGAGAGCGTCGCGCGATTTTTGGAACCGTTTGCTCGCGGGGGGCGTGGAAGTGCGTTGCTATAACCCGCCGCGCTGGGACTCACCTCTTGGCTGGCTCAGTCGTGAGCATCGCAAAACGATTTCGGTGGATGGCAAGGTGGGGTTTGTCACCGGCTTGTGCGTTGGGCAGATGTGGATCGGTGTGCCTGAAAAGAAGATTGAACCGTGGCGGGATACCGGCGTGGAAGTGCGCGGACCGTCGGTGGCTGTCATTGAGCAGGCGTTCGCAGATGTCTGGGCGATGATGGGAGAGCCGATTCCTGAGCGCGACCTGGTCAAACCGGACGCGCACGCGCAGAAAGGTGAAACGGCCCTTCGCGTTGTGGCGAGCGTGCCGGCGACGGCGGGGATGTTTCGCGTCGATCTTCTGATGGCCGCCCTTGTGAGGAAACGCCTCTGGTTGGTCGATGCGTATTACGCCGGGACGACCGCCTATGTGCAAGCGTTGCGTGCGGCAGCGAGCGACGGGGTTGACGTGCGCCTGCTTGTGCCGAACGCAACCGACATTCCGCTTCTTAGGCTATTGTCCAGAGCGGGTTATCGTCCTTTGTTGGAAGCGGGTGTGCGAGTCTTCGAGTGGAACGGGACGATGCTGCACGCGAAGACGGCCGTCGCCGATGGACATTGGGCGCGCGTCGGTTCGACGAATCTCAACATCGCCAGTTGGTTAGGCAATTGCGAGATGGATGTCGTCGTTGAAGACGAACCTTTCGCGCGCTTGATGGAGCAGACGTATCTGCAGGACTTGGAGAACGCGACCGAGGTAGTCTTAGATGCTCAGCGGAAGGTGCGCGCGCCGAATCAGCCGCGCCATCCGCATCCAATGCTCACCAGCGGCGGCGGGAGCGGCGGTCGTGCCGCTGCAGGCGCTCTTCGCATCGCCAACACCGTGGGCGCGGCGTTCACGAACCGGCGTGTGCTCGAACCCCTCGAAGCGCGTATCACGGTAACGGCGGGGGTGATGCTACTGACGTTGGCGATTCTCTTCGCGTTCTTCCCGCGCCTGTTAGCCTATCCACTCGTCCTGGTCTTCACCTGGATCGCCGGCGCGCTACTCTACAGAGGCTACAAGCTGTACCGCGGCAAAGCTCAGTGAGAGAGTGAAACGGTCCGGCAAAGTGGATCGTCGTCGATCCGCTCAGAAGAGGCGTCCAAGCGGGCACGCCAAAGAGAAGTGTGATTCGGCTAAAGACGGAGAGGGCGGTAACGGTTGACGGCCACTAGACAGTTGACCCATATCACCACTGAAGTCTTGACGGAAGGGGCCCAACTCGTGGATAGCGGGACAATCAAGCTTCGAGTTGGCAAGGTATTTCCCTTGGAAATGATCGTGTTGAGCCACGGGAGAAAGCCGATGCGGTGGACAAAGAATACCTGCTCGGGAGAAAAACGGCATGGATTGTCAAAACGGCGACGGGATAGGGGCGAGCGTCACCAGGACCCAACAATCTCAAGGGATATACAGGTTGACGTCGAGCGCCCTGTCTTGTCGGTAACAGTGTCGATCCGTCCTTTTGCTCGCCCTATCGGCGGTTCTCGACCCCATCGTCTTAGCAGGCGGCGCTCGAATTGACGCTGATGACGATCATTAGAATTTTCACGGATCACAGGGGGAATCATGTTCGGAACCATTCGTAACATGGAAGGCGAAAAGATCGACTACACATTCCACCGGGGCGATGAAGGTCGGAAGGTCATCGTTGTCCTCGGGCACGGGGTCACGGGCAATAAGGATCGCCCGTTCATCGTCGCGCTGGCAGAAGCCCTGTCACACGACGGTATCCCGACGCTCAGGATGTCGTTCTCCGGCAACGGCGACTCGGAAGGTCGATTCGAGGACTCCACGATCTCCAAGGAAGTGGAAGACC
>JBDTWG010000423.1:0-3320 GCA_040006855.1 Nitrospira sp. | reverse complement strand
GTCGGAATAGTCGCACGGCGCGATGTCGTGTTCGGCTACGTCAAGTCACAAGCCATCTACTGGCCATAACGCGCAGCCCGTGGTCGGTTCTCTGCGTCAGGGACGGTCGGAAGCGGTATCGTTGGGCCGCCACAGCGTGTGGTCGGCGATGATGTCACCGCATTCCACGCAACGAACCCTGCCGGCTTCTTGCCCATTTTCCGTGAGAATGCGATCGACGAGTCGCATATGGCGGCAAGGAGGATGGAGAGGAATGCTACTTACTGATGGATCGAGCTGTGGAGTGTGCATGAAGACCTCCAGATTGGCCTTTGGCACGACATCACGGATCTAAAACTGGGTCGGATGTTAGCAGAATCTTCCACGCGCTTCCATGTGGAAACACGCGAACAGTTCTGTGAGCGAGGTGGCCACAAGCCAAGGTGTTCTGCACGCATTCCGCCTCAACATGTGGTACTCACGTAGATAGAGGAACAGAAAAACTAACGACTGTGACAATCAGGCAGGGAAGGGATTGGTAGCGTCGTCTTTGGACATGGCAAACGTGCAGACCATGGTGAGGAGAGATCCGACGAAGGCAGCCGCCATATCTTTCTGCGCATCCCACTCATCTCCCTGGGTACCCAGATACATGCTTCCCAATTCAGGGCTGACGATCATCGCGACGAACGCTTCGATCACTTCAAAGAATCCACTCTGAGCCAGGATGCCGCTTGCCGGCAAATAGTACGACCACAGACCCTTCACACCGGCGAGCCGCACGAGCAGTTCGCGAAACGGATACACCAACAACACCCCATAGGCGAAATGCGCAATTCGATCGAAGGGATTGCGACTCAAGTCCAGGGCCTGCTGAAGCCAATACCCAATGGGGACTTCCGCATAGGTGTAGTGGGCGCCGATCGTGTGGAAGATCAGGAATACGACAATGAGGCAGTAGGAGGTCAGGGAAAATGTGAACCGTCGATGGGTGAGAACGAGAACGGTCACGAACCCTACCGTCAAAAGATTCTCGAGAAACCAATCACGACGATCGACTGGATCAATGGCAAGCCACATCCAGAACACCACATACGGGAGCAGCAACCCCATTAGGATCCTGTGGTTGTCTCCGCTTGCCTTCTGATCTCTATCCCCTCCAGCCATATGGTGCAGACTATTCTGAGAGCGCGGCCTCGGATTCCAGCATGGACTCAGCGCCTCGTAGCGCGCGCACCACCAAGAGCAGCGTCATGCAGATTAAGGCGCCATACAGGGCTGCGGCCATGTCTTTCTGAGCGTCCCAAATATCTCCCTGCGAACCTAGATAGGTGATGCCCAGTTCAGGATGGACGGCACTCGCGACCCACGATTCGATAATTTCCCAGAGTCCACTCAACCCAAGAACAGTCATGACCGGGAGGTAATACAGCACCCAGCCCTGGACACGAGCGCTGATGCGAAACAGCTCTTCCATGGGATAGGCCAATAAGAAGCCAAAACTGAAGTGCACGATCCGATCGAAGTGATTGCGCCCCAGATGCAACACCTCGTCCATCCACAAGCCAATCGGCACTTCAGCGTACGTGTAGTGAACGCCGATGGTGTGCAGCGTCAGGAAGGCGGTGATGAGAGCATAGGAGACGTGGGACAACGGAAGGAATCGATGCGTGACGACCAACATGACCACGAAGACGGCCGGCAGAATACTCGCGATCAGCCAAAACTGAGGATCGACCGGAGCTTGCGCCATCCACACCGACACCACCACATACCACAACAGCAGACCGATCGAAGCTATCTTGTTGCGACCCAACGTCAGTTCTCCTTGTGGATGGTGTGACAGAACGGAGCCCTCTGGCTATAGGCGTGACCAGGCAGACAGTATTACTCTACTGGATGGCAGTCCCTGCTGCAACCGCCCCTCCACAGGTCGTCATGTGCTACAACGTGCAAGATCAATTCGCATCCCTGACAGTAATATTCCTGGGTGTAGGCCCGCTCTTCTATTTCGCACTCGCCGCTCTTAGCAGCCCGCTACATTGCGGCAAGAAGCCGAGAAGGATGAGGAGGAAGTCCCCAGGAGAGCATCCTTTCATGCCGCAAAACGCGACGCTTAAGGCCCTCATGGCACCAGTGAGGCCCAAAGATCCGCGTCTCGGCGCAGGCACATCTGATGCACATCGACTCCAATCATTCGCTGTGACTCCATGGCCATTCCTCTATTAGAGATTCACCATCTCACGTTCGAAGTCGATCGACATTCGATCCTCGACCGGCTCGACCTCGCCGTGCAAGCCGGAGAGATCCATGCCCTCCTCGGAGCCAACGGTTCCGGAAAAACCACGCTCGCCTATGTCTTGATGGGCTGCGAGGGATACATGCCCAGTGATGGGAACGTGTTATTCAATGGCACCCAACTCCTGCCGCTCAAGATGCATGAACGAGCCCAATTAGGACTCACCCTCGCTTGGCAAGAGCCGGCCCGATTCGAAGGCCTCACGGTTCGCGAGTATCTCGGTTTAGGGAAACCGGAGTGCGATCCAGAAGCGGCGCTGAAGCAGGTCAGTCTCGATCCGAACCGTTACCTGAAACGGCGAATGGATAAGGCGCTCAGCGGCGGTGAACGCCACCGGATCGAGTTGGCATCCGTGTTATCGATGCAGCCGAAGCTGGCCATTCTTGATGAGCCGGCAGCGGGCATCGACATGCTCTCGATCAATCACATTATCGACATCATTCGCGCGCTGAAAGACGGCGGGGGATCGGTCTTGCTGATCACGCACCAGGAGGAGGTGGCACGCATTGCCGATCGGGCTTCTCAACTCTGCGCCGGGCGCATCATTTTCTCCGGTAGCCCGCGAGAAGCCATCGATCATTTCCGAGGGCGGACCTGCGTCCGATGCGATGGGGAGGTCTGTGGTTATGTCCGACCTTGAGGAACTCATGCGCGTCCTGCCGATGGTGGGAGCCGAGCCGTCGATCCTCGACGATACAGGCATTGCGCATGTGGTGGCGCATGGACATCACATCCTCAGTCACCGGACGGTCCCAGGCCTCCGCGTCGAAATGGAGGAAACGCCGGACGCCATTATCGGGACAATGATCATCGACGCGGGCGTCACCATCGCTCAGCCAATCCACATGTGTTTCGGCATGGCTCACCCCACCGGGGTGCAACAGATCAAGATCGACATACAGGTGAATGATGGGGCGCAGGCACGGGTGCTCTCACATTGCCTCTTTCCCTTCGCGAAAGCGGCCGAACATCGCATGGAAGCCGTGATGACGATCGGCCCAGGCGCGTCGCTGACCTATACCGAAGGTCACTACCATGGTCC
>JBDTWG010000422.1:0-3325 GCA_040006855.1 Nitrospira sp. | reverse complement strand
TGACCTTCCGCCCGCTCGAGAGCGTCACCTTCTGATCGTGGCTATCCGTCCAATCTTGCTGTATCCGCATCCGGGACTCAAATCCAAGACTGCAGCCGTCGTCCTCAGCGATCCGGCAGTGCAGATCGTCGTCCAGGACCTGCTCGACACCCTTGCCGCCTCGCCCGGCGTCGCACTAGCGGCCCCGCAGATCGGGCATCCCGTGCAGGTGATCGTCGTGGATGTGTCGCGGAAAAAAGGCGAGACGGGCCATGGGCTCACGGTATTGCTGAACCCAATTATCCTGGCAGTGGAAGGTCGGAAGATCCTTCGTGAAGGATGCCTCAGCGTGTCGGATTATACGGGCAATGTACTGCGACACGAACAAGCGATCGTGGAGGGCTTGGCGCCGGACGGTCGAGTCATCACAATGAGCACGTCGGGATTCGAAGCCCTCGCCTTTCAGCACGAAGTGGACCATCTGCAGGGCACACTCTTCCTTGACCGCATCCAGTCGCTCAGCACGGACTTGTTCAGACGAAAACCATAAGATACGAGGCGAGCCATTCAATGATTCTGCTCACAGGCGCGACAGGGTATGTGGGAGGGCGGCTGTTGCGACGATTGTTGCAGCAGGGCCACCAGGTGCGTTGCCTCGCACGACGACCGGAATTTCTGCAGGCGCGAGTCGAGCCCTGCGTCCAGGTCGTCGGCGGCGATGTGCTCGACCAGGCGAGTCTGGGGCCCGCCATGCATGGCGTGACCGCAGCCTATTACCTCGTGCATTCCATGGGTTCGTCCGGCAGTTTCGAACAAGCTGACCGTGAAGGCGCACGAAACTTCAGCGAGGCCGCGCGCCTCGCCGGAGTGAGCCGGATCATCTACCTCGGCGGGTTGGGCGACGACCAGGAGCTCTTGTCGCCACATCTGCGCAGCCGGCATGAGGTCGGCGACTTCCTGCGTCGATCCGGCGTGCGAGTGGTGGAGTTGCGCGCCTCCATCATCATCGGCTCGGGCAGTTTGTCGTTCGAAATGATCCGCGCCCTGGTCGAGCGGCTTCCGGTGATGGTCATGCCTCGTTGGGTGCGCGTCCCGGCGCAGCCGATTGCCATCGACGACGTGCTCGCCTATCTGGTCGCCGCCCTGGATATCCCGCTCGCGGAAAGCAGGACCATCGAGATCGGCGGTCAGGATATCGTGTCTTACGGCGACCTCATGCGGGAATACGCGCGTCAGCGGGGGCTACGGCGTGTCATGTTGCCGGTGCCGGTCCTCACGCCATTTTTGTCGAGCCTCTGGCTGGGCCTGGTCACACCCCTCTTTGCGCGCGTGGGTCGCAAGCTCATCCAAAGCATCCGCTACCCCACCATCGTGCGCGACGACAGCGCTCGCCGCCTGTTCACGATCGAGCCAATCGGGGTCCGGGAGGCCATCGCACAGGCCTTGCGCCATGAAGACCGGGAACTGGCGGAATCGCGCTGGTCTGATGCTCGCTCCGCTGCGGGCGACGAGCGACAGTACGGCGGAGTGCGATTCGGTAACCGGTTGCTCGACGTGCGGACCGTGCTCGTACCCGTCTCACCAACCGCCGCATTTCGACCGATTCAACGGATCGGCGGACGCACCGGCTGGTACTACGGCAACTGGTTGTGGCACGTGCGTGGCTGGATGGATCTCTTGGCAGGCGGCGTGGGGCTCCGTCGGGGCCGGCGTGACCCGAACGCCTTACAGGTCGGCGACGTGCTGGACTGGTGGCGGGTGGAAGTCATCGAGCCGGGGAAACGCCTGCGGCTGCAGGCCGAAATGAAATTACCGGGTCGCGCCTGGTTGGAATTTGAAGTGCAACCGGAAGGCACCGGCGCGCGCATCACCCAGACGGCCAGCTTCGACCCCATCGGGTTAGGCGGATTGCTGTACTGGTATGGGGTCTGGCCGCTCCACGAACTCGTGTTTCGCGGCATGGTCCGGGGCGTCGCACGGGCGGCGCAGCGACCGTCGTGACCATCGTCGGCATCTTTCGATACCTTATCCAGGCCATGCTCCGGATCCCTCTGCTGATTACTTTCTCGGTCTCCACCCTCGAAGGCGCGCCAAGACGGCCTCCTGTTGCTCCGCCGTGAGCGTCGCGGCCAGCGCATCGCGGCGCAGACGGGCGCGGCCGCTGTCCTGGCGGCTGGCGAGGGAATACCAGAAGAACGCCTCGAGAGCATCCTGATCGACTCCCCGCCCCAACTCGTACAACCAACCAAGATCCCGTTGCGCCAACCCATGCCCCTGATCAGCCGCCCGCTGCAGCCACTGCACCGCTTCCGCGTCATCAGTCGTTCCCAAATCGCCCGTGAGCAAGGCCTGCCCTAACATCCATTGCGCATTGGCATCGCCCTGCCCGGCTAACGCTTGCAGTTGATGCTGCGATGTCGGCTCAGCCACCACGAACGACGGCAAGCCGCACAGCAGTGCCACCGCCAACCAGAACCACCGACTCGATTGAACCGTGCTCGTCATAGGCCTACGTGTAGTGAGTCGCCAACAAGACTTTCGCGGTCGCTCACGTGATCGGTGCCGACTCGGCCGCCGACGCCGTCGGAGGCCTCCAGAATCGTGCAGGAGAGACCAGCCAGCGACAACTGCCGCGCGCAGGCCAACCCGGCAAGACCGACGCCGATGATCAGTACATGCGGAGTAGCAGACATGATGGGGAATATCCTAACCGGTGCGGCAGGGCAGACTCCAGCTCAACGCCACTGATCGGCGACGGCAGCCTACATCTTCTGACAGGCGATTTTCAGCTCCGTCTCGCCATCGCTGCCGGGGGTCACACGTGACCACTCGCGAGTCGCCTTTCCCGAGTGCAGAGGGCGTCCCTTCCCCATCTGCGCCGCATAATAGTTGGCATACAGCGGCCGGCTCTTGTGAGCTCGGCAATCGAACTGCTTTTTGATTGTGGTGGAACGGTAGGTACCGCTGAGGATTTGCCGGTCCACCTTAAAGTCCTTCAACGTCCACACCGTCACCCGATGCCCCGTCGGAGCGATCGTGGCCATGTCCAGAAACCCGTCGTACTTATGGGTGCCACCAACCTTCATCCATTCCCCTGATGCCGCTTCACAAGACAGCAGCGTGAGGATGATCGCGAGCGACAAATATTTCAGCATGCCATGGCTTCCTGACTGTGGCGACTATTCTTGCCGTCCTACCGCACGCATCATACCATCACGGTCAGGGAACCGGGCACCACCGAAACCGCTTGGCGCTCCATCCCATGTATGTTATCTCGCGCCTTGAGCAGCCGCAGGACCACGGCATAACGGTTGCTGTGCTTCTCTTTCAAGACTCAGCAGTGTAG
>JBDTWG010000421.1:0-3327 GCA_040006855.1 Nitrospira sp. | reverse complement strand
TCACTGCGTTCCTGGATCCAGCCTGTACGAAACAGACAGAGAATCGCTCGATATCGATCCGGCTTCAGCGAAGACGCCAAATTGCTGATAACTCGCTCAGCACCACCGGGTCCACTACTGGTCGAGAGATACAGAATTGTTTTGACGATGTGACCACAGGACATTTAATTGATTCCTACGAAAAGAGCAAACAATCCGCTCCCCACTTTGGCACGATACAGATTAAGTCACTCAGTGATCCGGTTTGGTCAAGCTATATGCAATCCATATCCAATTGAGCAATATGTAGGAGAACACAGGAACCAGAACCCAGAGTTGTTTGCGTGCCACAGAGCCTTTTGTCTGCACATTCATCCAGATCGAGCGCCACCGTAAGGTAATACTTACAGCAAAAGCGAGTAGCAGATAGTCGAGTGAGTCACGATAACGTGGAGAGCCATAGACGATAAAGGTGACAAAGACGGTGTACACGATAAGAGTCAGACTGATCCACCAAAACCAATCACGCGTTCCGAATACGAGGCCTGCGCTCCCCGCAATTATGACACAGGCACTGAATGCCCCAATGACGCCACTTACCATGGTGGCCTGCCTGGGAGTTAATTGATACAACCTTTTGATTTCCTCACGTTCAAACCTTGGCCAAAACAACCATGCCACCTTTTTAAATCCCAGCTCAAAAAAATGGAGTGGATCATTCTGGATATATCTGAGTGCTTCTTTTCGATGCCAGGCATCAGATTGTGGAGTACCGAAACCTAGGATTGCCCGTTCCATATCATTTGGGAAATGAATCCACTTTCCGGCTGCTTCGGAATTATTACCTATGTGTAAGTTGACCCCTGACGTGTAACTGATAGGTAAGGGCTGTCCCCACACGATTGTATTTCTCCACATCCAAGGAGTAAGAGTGATTAGCACTACCACAGCAAACAGCGCGACATGTCTCGTCCCATCCAACCGTGAACGGGACACCATGAGTAGGTAACCACCAAATACGATAGGAAAGACAATTGCCACTTCTCGTGTGAGGAGACAGCAGGCGACCAAAAATCCCAGTACGACGGCTTGACGGTTGTCAGGCTGATTAGGTTTCATCGAAATGGTTAAGAGAATAGCCAACAGAAATGTGGCGAACAGTGGCTCACTCATAACGAAAGTATCAGCGAGCACAAAAGATGGCAATAGACCTCTAAGCCAAAATCCCAATCTGCCGACGGAATCCCCGTACAGATTTCGGATTAAGGCAAACATCAACACACAATTCAGTACCCCAATGACTGCTGTAGCGATCTGGCCGGTTAGGAATGTGGCCTGTGGAATTAATTCGAACACCGCGGCGAGATATACAAAATACATAGGTGCTCGATATCCAAACTCCCCTCCACCCTTCGTCCATTCGGCTGATGAATGGGTGAGTTGCTGTGCCCCTGAATAAAAAGCGAGTTGGTCTCCTCCAGGTGCCTCATGCTGCCCCCCCCAGATAATCAATGCAATCCGAATCAGCAAGAGAAGAATGGCACCCAGCAGCAAGCTTATTCCGCTCATTCTGACCGCTTCTCATGAGTTATTGAAGATATGTAAACCTTGCCATTTCCTGAGTCTTGCCGATCTAGGCATTTTAAATTCTCATGAATGATACGCAAGCCATAGCTGGGCGCCATATTTTAAGACGCTCCAATCTCTCTTTAGGCACCAGGGAGCTCAACTGCGCGCGCTCTTAGCGCGAGGCTACCTGGTTTCCGTAGGGAAACCTTGAGGGCAGCTTCTGGTTGTTTAACTCTATATGCCTGAGTTGTATTCCGGAGGGCCACGGCGAGCGCCATCATGATCCAGAAGGTGGGATAATAGAGTGTAGATATGAAAGTGCTTGTCACAAGGTAACCGATCATGCCTCCAAAAATGGCATTTCCGTGCAAGATGGCAAGAGAAAGCTGGCGATCGGTTTCTGTTTTAGATCCTATTGTCTTGCCCACCCGCAACCTGTGTTCAGTGAATTGTTTAACTCTCGTGTCCTTATAATTAAAATAAATCATCGCTCCAAACAGTAGTACGCCCACCAGTCCCAGCTCCGGAAGTAAGGTGAAGTAGAGCGAGTGCGCTTGCCGACCGGCCAGCGACTTTGTTTGCCATGTCCTTGCTCCTAAATAATCACCAATTGTCCATGGAAAGTTTCCTTGCCCCACTCCAAAGACAGGATTGGCCAGAAACATTTCCCACCCAATCCCCCATGTGAACATTCTCTGTCCGGCCGTACCTGACTCCATCGTACTGTCGTCTGTTATTGAATTAATTCGGTCCCAATATTCTTGGGGAGCTGCAATCAGCACAAGACCCATGAGACAGATACCCAGAATAAGGGAGATCATTTTTTTAGGTGAATAGAACCAGCAGTATGCTGCTACCGCAACCAATCCGAGGAACGCTCCTCGTGAAGAAGTCGCTATAACGGACATAACAAAGAGACCTAATAAAACTATGTATAGCAACTTAGCTCGCTGGTTCTTTGCCGCCTGGTACATAAAGAATGCAACTGGAATAGCTACGTTCATTTCCATTCCAAAGTCATTCTCATCTCCTAGCCATCCCCCGACTCCTTGCCCGTGATGCAAGATTCCATTAATTCCAAGCAGGCCGTGCACTCCCAACCACGTAAAGATGAGCCTCTGCATTCGTTCAGTTGTATTGACGAAAGTAACAATTCCTAAATACAAGCAGAAATATAACAGCATATCCTTTAGGGTCATGAATGCTTTAAAGTTGTTATTCGCAAATGGCACCCATAACGCCATGAATACCAACAGACCTATCCAGAGCTTAGTTTGCTTATTCGCAAAACTTGACTTCCCTGAAAAAATTATCGCCAATGCCAAGGACGCATCAATGAGAGAGGGAAAGGGAATAATCTTCAGGGGAGGCAAAAAATCTTGCGGACGCCCGAATTCGAATATTAGGGCTACTAACACCAAATAAAATCCTAGATTCGACTCTCGATGTGCTGGTTTGGGCCCAGCTGCAGGCGCGAATCCTTGCCGCTCATTCGTACGATCTTGATTTGGGCGCAACATGTCGGCTCAGACCTCTCCACTCATGCCTACACACTGATTTGATTGCAAACAGTCTCGTCAACGCTTCAGATGGCGAAAACTATTACTAAGAATGGTCGACTCCACTCTATGAGATTTTCTTCAGCGCCACAATCATGTTCGTTCTGAGGGAACGGAACGGCTGGGTCATAAGCAGCCGAATCCAAAACAACTCTAAAGCTGCCAGTGGTGGAAGCATGGCAAAGATCGCATCAGTTGCAATCAAATCAAGTTGCAGCAC
>JBDTWG010000420.1:0-3329 GCA_040006855.1 Nitrospira sp. | reverse complement strand
GTGGAACTACGCTGCCAGCTTAGTCCATCCGCCGCGGTGATTGTCGGCCTACCGTTGTCTGACCTCAGTATCGATTCTAGGTTTATCCTCATCGACATCCATTGGCCAGTGCATCAGCTCCCACAGGCAGGCTAAGTGAGGCTGTATCCGCATTGGTGGTATGCCAGGAATTGCTGAAGGCGGGCTTGTTCATGGAGGGGCAGGCGCAGGAATTCTATGCCAAAGTATTCCTCCTGAACCCAACGCACGGCGGCAACATCAATACTCAGTGAGTGAACAATGTTGGGCAGCAGCAGGCGTACGGTCATGTAACTGCCTTGTCGCACGGTTCGGTCGCACTCCACTCTGCACCCTGTCTGGGACAGGTTGTGGAGGACCCCTTCTCCGATGAACTGAGGACTGGCAAACATGACTGGACAAACAATGCCCAATCGGTTTCGCGTGCGTTGAAATTTGAGTGTGGCTTCAGCGGTAGCAGAGGGAAGCATGAGCTTGGTTGTTGAGGGAAGATTCGCACGCATAGAGGGAGAGTAGGCCACTAACCCCGCCAGTAAAATCCCGCCTTGGGGGGGGCAAAGCCTCGCGCGCTGCGAATGACTCGGCCTCAGAGTTCCGTGTGGCTTTGTTATTGACGCGTCGCGACATAGAAGAGTTGGCCGCAGTCACGGCATCGCCAGGGGTAATGGCCCAAGAGGTGCCAAAAAAAGTCTCGCCACCCTCGCCGTTCAGACCGACGGACAGTTCCGGCGCAGTCGGGGCAGGCCTGGGATGGCCGGTCGACGGCCACCGCTGCCAATCGATGCTGGGAGGGAAGCGAGGTCATGACTGTGTGCTCAGTGCAGCCTATCTGGCAGCATCATCATCGGGTGGAGGAACTCGCTCGTGTCTGGGTATTGTTCTGTGAGGTCATGCAAATGATCTCTGGAATGGAGGTCAGCAGACCGAACGGATCGTGCAGCGTGTGGGCCGCAATTCCATGTGGACAGTCACGAGGCATTTCGATTTTGTGATGCCTTAGCAATGTCATCTGATGAGACATTACTCCTGCCACCACACCAGGCGAATAAGATAGATACCTGCTACATAGGTTCCTACTATTGCAATCGTCCAAAGCATGATGTGACCCTCCCTATTATCTGATCGAGCAGTATTGACGTAGTTCCTAGCGGCATACCCAAACACAACAGCAACTCGCGTACCAACGGGACGCAGCAGGGGCGAGAATCGAACAGGTTGTTTTTCCATGGGGGAATGTAGCTATGGCCACTCAGGTCGGGCCGGAGATGGTTCTTGGGGTGGAATCGCGGTGTATCCAATCAGATAACGAATGCACCTATTTGGATAATGTGTGACGACTCAACTTCTGGACCGCCCAGGCAATCTCAACCTAGGCTGACTTTGAAGAGAGCTAGAAGGACCATGAGGACGGACACGAGTAGGCTGACTATGACAGGGCAGATCGTTCCCCATCCTGCGGTCCAAGTATTTCTGGACACTGCCTTTTCTAAGCACGGCGCGTAGCATTGAGTCGATCAGGGTTCGTGATTCTGCTGCTGGCCTTGTCGGAGGCGTTGCTCCGCGGCGAGCGCATAGGCTGTAATCGCATAGCCGCATTGCCCGAAGGATAGGAAGCCTCCTGTGGGGACGAGGCTGTGGTGTCGGCAGACGGGACATTCATACACCTTCATGGACAGGCTCCTGGATTAGTGGCAGATATGATCGTGAATTGATGGGATCGAGCGAGGCCGTTGATCGCCGTGAGCGTGCTCGTATTGTGCAAACAGATGGGCCACGGCGCCTGCGAAAGAAGCGAACTCATCGGCCTCGAAATGTAGGTGATCGACCCGTAGCTGAAATGCACCTTGCCGCAAGTGCACATGGTAAGTGTCGGACGACCGTCGTTTTGTTTTAGAAAGCTCATGGGGTGAATGCTCATTTTGAGATCAAGCCGTCAAGTCCATATGTCAGTGACTCAAGCTGACGTTGGTTGGCAATCACAGCGTCTTTTGATGCGTTCATGCCCGATCGATCATCGAAATTCTCCTGGCCATAAGCTAAGAACGACGTGTGAGTGGAATCTTTTCAGCCGATGAGGGGAACAGAGTTCGCGGCGATTCGTGTGCAAATTCGCCTGAAGCCGGTGAAAGAAGGGAGCGGTGAGCCCCGCAGTTGATACACATCCATTGTCCTTCCGGATTGTGGAAATCGGTGGAAGACTCGATCGCAAGGCACCCTCCGCAGCGGGAACAACTCATAAAATTAGTCCTCACCTAATTAGACTGTGTATAAGAGCCGTTGGATGGAGACGACTGAGAAGATGTCTGCCATCTCCATCCAACGAGTCCGTCCACGCTGTTCCGCCGGACTGATGGGCATGATCAGTACGGGAGTTTCTTTAAGCGAGGGAGTAAACAACATGTTCAGTTCCTTCGCGCATTAAAGATCAGAACAGGGTGCACGTGTCCGTCTATATTGATACCAATTCTCACTATCAGCATAGCCAAGATTTTGGAGCCCGGGAATGTTTACTTTCCAGATCGCTGAATTATTTATTGTCTGGCAGGAAAATTATTGCCGACGACGGTTGCCGCTCAGCATGGACTATGCACGGGTGGGAATGGTGCGATCAGAATCCCGTGGCACGGGTCTCGATGAAGAAGGAAAATAACCAACGGGATCGCTGGTTGAACGAAGAAGAGATCACGCAATTGCTGGAAGCTTGTGCTCCGTGGTTGCATGATCTTGTCCTGTTTGCCTTGAACACCGGGATGCGCATGGGTGAGATCCTTGAACTCACCTGGCGAGGGGTGGATCTTGATCTTACTCGGCGGACGGTGGCGGTGTTCCGTTCCAAAAATGGTGAGCGTCGGACCATCCCAGTCAATCAAACCGTGCTGGCGATGCTGACAACTAAAGCAAAGGTGCGATCATTAGTGACGGATCGGGTGTTCTGCAGCAAGGCTTATACGCCGATGGAAACGGGTCATTTGCGACGGTCATTTCGTCTCGCACTCAGCAAGGTGAAGATCGAAGATTTCCACTTCCACGATCTACGCCATACCTTTGCGACGACCCTCGTGCAGAGCGGTGTGGATCTCTACAAGGTGCAACAGTTGCTGGGGCACAAATCGCCCATCATGACGCAACGGTATGCACACCATTATCCCGAGAGTCTGCGAAATGGAGTGGAAATTTTAGATCGCGTGAGAGGGATTAGCACAAATTTAGCACAGTCGGCGGGTCTGTAGGGAACCGAACTACGTAGGTGCTTGAAAAATGGTGGGCCGTGTAGGGGTTGAACCTACGGCCCGCTGATTAAGAGTCAGCTG
>JBDTWG010000419.1:0-3332 GCA_040006855.1 Nitrospira sp. | reverse complement strand
TTGAGAAAGGCCTTCAGCCTTGCGAAGCGGGAGTGGGAATGGTGCCGAGAGAATCCGGTCAGCCGCGTGTCTCTCGAAAAGGGTGCGACTAAACGAGACCGGTGGCTGGTGGAAGACGAGGAGGCGCGATTGCTCGATACCTGTCCGTTGTGGTTACGCGAGCTCGTGGTGTTCGCGCTCCATAGCGGCATGCGGTTGGGCGAGATCCTGTCACTGACCTGGACCGGCGTGGATCTGTTCCGAAGAACCGTGACGGTGTTTGAATCGAAAAACGGGGAGCGACGGACGGTGCCATTGAATCAGACCTTGATGGCGCTCCTGACGGAGAAGGCCAAAGTGCGCCACATCAAAACCGCTCTGGTCTTTCCGAGTCGAGCTGGCACACGGTTAGATCCCAACCATCTAAGACGAGCGTTACGGCCTGCCATGGCAACGGCGGGCATCGTGAACTGTCATTTCCATGATCTCCGCCACACCTTCGCGACGCGGCTGGTCCAATCTGGAGTCGATCTCTACAAGGTTCAACGGCTCCTCGGACACAAGTCTCCGATGATGACGCAACGCTATGCGCATCATTACCCGGAAAGCCTGCGAGATGGAGTGGAGATCTTGGACCGACGTGGACCCCGTGACACAAAAATGACCACAGTGTTGAGGGTGTCAGAGAGCGCTGTCTCGGAAGTCGTTGAAAAGATGGTGGGCGATACTGGTATCGAACCAGTGGCCTCTTCCGTGTGAAGGAAGCGCTCTCCCCCTGAGCTAATCGCCCACGCGGTGAGAGTCTAGCATGGTCGGACGAAACGGAGCAAGAAACCCGGCGGGTTGATTTGCTGCCGTCCTGGCAGTCGATCTTTCTGGGTGTATGTCGTCTTGGAATCTTGTGATGAATAAGCTAGCCGTTTCTTGACATCGAGAAAAGACGATTCTTACAATGGGCTTCCTTCCATCTTCTCAAAGGCTTCCCATTCATGCGTGAAGACATTGTGGTCATTGGGGGTGGTCTGGCCGGCTCGGAAGCGGCCTGGCAAGCGGCTAATCATGGCGCCAAGGTGACGCTCTACGAGATGCGTCCGAAGGAGATGACCAAAGCGCATAAGACGGGGGACCTGGCCGAACTCGTCTGTTCGAATTCCCTCGGGTCAGCTGATCCGCTCAATGCGCCTGGCATTCTCAAGGCCGAGATGCGTCGCTTGAACTCGCTCGTCATCCGAGCGGCAGAGGAGGCACGGGTTCCGGCTGGCTCGGCGTTGGCGGTGGATCGCGAGCAGTTCGCGCGTGCCATAACCCAGGCCCTGGATGGACACCCGAATATTCGAATCGTTCGCGAAGAGGTGACGGAAGTGCCCTCTGATGCCGTCAGTATTATTGCGACGGGACCGCTGACGTCGGAGAAGTTGTCGAAAGCCATCAGCGAGTTGACTCACGAGCACCACCTGTATTTCTTTGATGCGATTTCGCCCATCATCGATGCGGATTCCATCAACATGGAGGTGGTATACCGAGCCTCCCGTTATGGCAAAGGCGGCGACGATTATCTCAACTGCCCCATGGACGAAGCAGCCTACAATGCGCTGTATGAAGCGATGATGGCGGCTGAGAAGGTCCAGCCGAAAGAATTTGAGAAAGTCGCCTATTTCGAAAGCTGCATTCCGATCGAAGTGATGGCGGAGCGGGGTCGGCAGACCATGCAATTTGGACCGCTGAAGCCTGTGGGACTGGAACATCCAAAGACCGGTGTGCGTCCCTATGCTGTGGTTCAACTCCGAACGGAGAATGCGCACGGGACCTGTTACAACATGGTCGGTTTCCAGACTAAGCTCACCTATCCGGAGCAACGTCGGGTCTTTCGTTTGATTCCGGGGCTGGAACAGGCCGAATTCTTACGACTCGGCAGTCTGCATCGCAACACCTTCATCAATTCGCCGCAACTGTTACGAGACACCCTCCAACTCAAGTCTCGTGGAACCGTATTCTTTGCCGGACAATTGGTTGGTGTCGAGGGTTATACGGAGTCCGCCGCGATGGGGGGACTTGCCGGGATCAACGCCGCGCGAGGCCTGGCCGGCCAAGCACTGGTCACCCCTCCGCCGACCAGCGCGCACGGCTGTCTGATGGCGCACATTACCAAGAGCGACCCCTCGCATTTTCAGCCGATGAATACAAATTTCGGCTTGTTTCCCCCTGTCCCCGTCAAGACGCGCGACAAAGACCAGAAGCGGCGTCTCATCCAGCAACGAGCCCTTGAGGATTTTGACGCATGGATCGCGCAATCCGGGCTTTCCTAGCCGCCCTGACCGTTCAACAGGGCGCCTCTCCCCAAACCATTCGTGCCTATGCATCCGACTTGGCTCAGTTCCAGGTCTTTGCACAGGATGCATGGAATCGACGCCGGCCAATGATTCCCGAATCGATAGAGCCCGCGCTGATACGCGACTTTCTCGCCGCGCGTGATCGCCTGGGAGAAAAGAAATCCTCTCTGGCGAGGAAGCTGGCCTGTCTACGTAGTCTATTTCGCTATCTGGTTCGTGTTGGCCAGTTGGAGGTAAACCCGGCGGAGGATGTGCGGGCGCCGAAACTTCCCAAACATCTTCCCCGCGTTCTCACCAAGGACGATGCCGGCGCGTTGATGGAATTTCCCGGCGATCAGGGGCGGGACGCCTTGCGTGATCGTGCGATATTGGAAACGCTGTATTCGACGGGAGCTCGGGTCAGTGAATTGGTCGGCATGAATTCCGGCGATATCAGCCGCAGCGAAGGATTGGTGCGTGTCCGTGGCAAAGGGGGGAAAGAGCGCGTCATACCCCTGGGTAGCGTGGCGCTGGGGGCTATCGATGCCTACCATGCGCAGACGCCGGGTGGAACGGATCAGTCTGCGCGACGATCGTCAGAGGCGATGCCCATTTTCCGCAACAGCCGTGGGGGGCGATTGACCACGAGGACCATTGCGCGCATCGTGGCCAAATACTCGCGCCAGCTGACCGGGGGGACGATTCACCCGCATACCTTGCGGCATTCGTTCGCCACGCATCTCCTGGACGAAGGGGCTGATTTGCGTGCCATTCAGGAAATGTTGGGACATGTCTCGCTAAGTACTACACAAAAGTACACACATTTGGCGACGGATCAACTACTTTCGTTGTACGATCGCACCCATCCCCGCGCCGCAAGTACAACAGGAACTCCTGAGGTCATCAAGCAGAAGGGCTCGCGATGATTATTCGATCCACGACTGTGCTCTGCGTGAGGCGAGGCAGCCAGGTCACGATGGGTTGCGACGGACAGGTCACGGTCGGCACGACCGTGATGAAACACAACGCCAAGAAAATGCGGCG
>JBDTWG010000418.1:0-3339 GCA_040006855.1 Nitrospira sp. | reverse complement strand
GACAGTCGAGTATGACGGGGCGTGCGGTTCGAACGGAGCGAGCGACGTGGGGCGAAACAGCCCTAACTTCTTCATTCGACTGCGGAGTGTACTTGGGTTGATCCCCAACCGGTTTGCCGCTCCTAGCGGACCATAAATTCTCCACCCGGCCTGTTCAAGGACATGCTGAATGTGGTGCCGCTCGGAGTCGTGTAATGTGACGGATGGTTCCGACACCGCCATGTACCGCGGAGAAGGAATGACGGCACGTTCATCGATTGCGACGAGATGGGTCGGCGCAAGAATCGCCGCCCGTTCTATGACATTCTGGAGTTCGCGTATATTCCCAGGCCAGTCATACTGCGCCAGCCTCGCCAATGCCTGGTCATCGAAGATGACATCACCACGCTTGAGCTTCACGCGGCAGAGCTGGAGAAAGTGTTGCGCCAACAGCGGAATATCCTCGCTGCGATCACGCAGGGGGGGCAGCGTGATCGGGAACACCATCAGTCGGTAATAGAGGTCTGCTCGAAAACGCTTTTGTTCGACGGCTTGCGCAAGGTCCACATTGGTCGCCGCGATGAGCCGCACATCCACGTGGACCGACTTCGCCCCTCCCACTCGATCAACCTGATGGTCCTCCAGCACACGAAGAAGTTTCGCCTGCACGTCTAACGGCATCTCCCCGATCTCATCGAGAAAGAGTGTCCCCTCGTGTGCGAGTTCAAATCGCCCTTGATGCCGTTGAACCGCCCCCGTAAAGGCTCCCCGCTCGTGCCCAAATAATTCACTCTCCACGAGGCCGCTTGGCAGGGCCGCGCAATTGAGCCGCACAAAGGGTTTGTTGCGTCGCAAACTTCCTTCATGAATCGCGCGCGCGACCAATTCTTTTCCGGTGCCGGTCTCTCCCATGATCAGCACCGTGGTGGATGTCGCGGCCACCGCCTGAATCTGCGCCAGCACCTTCCCGAGGACGTTGCTTTTTCCGACCAACAGTCCCAAATTGCATTCCTGCTTAATCTCCTCGGTCAGATAGGCATTCTGCTTCGTGAGCTGCTGACTCAACTGGGTCAGCTGCTCATACGCCCGCACATTTTCGATCGCCAGCGCCACCTGGATCGCAACCTGCCGCAAAAAATCCAACGTCTCGTCATCCGGCTCGCCTGACGTCACACTCCCAATATTGAGCGTGCCCAAACAGTGCCCACGGGCCAGGAGAGGAAGATTCACCATCCGGCCGAGCCCTTCTTGCGCGTAATAGTGATCTTCGATGAACACTTGGTGATGTTGGAGATCCGGTCGGACATGCACTTCACGGTGGTCATAGACCCACCCCACGGCACTCCCGGCTCGTGGGATGATGGCGCCACGCTCGAGCACTCGCTTCGGTATGTTGGTCTCCAGTGCGTGGAATCGGAAGCCATCTTCTTCAGGTGCGTAAAGAAGGACGCCAGCCCGTTCCCACGGCACGACTTCCTGGATGCACTCGGTGCAGGCCTGCCAGAGGCTGTCCATCTTGCGCTGCGAGTTCAGCACATTGGAGACATCCAGCAGCGCATGATACCGGCGATGGACCGCCGTCATCACCACGGATCCCTACCTCGACTCATGTTTCTCGACCAGCGGGTCTTCTTGCGCATCAATTATCCACGTTCCGTGTGATGAACAGAGCAGCTCGGATCCGGTATAGGCAAGTTGCTTGCCCGACGCGACCTTTTCGAAATCTATTGCGGCTCTGGTGACAGCAAACCACGTCAGTGGCTAGCATCCCGGTCGTTGGACAACTCGAAGCTTGCTAGCACTGCCTGCCCGACTCCTTCCCCACTTGAAGAAAGGCCTCCTCATGAGCACATATCAGTGAGCGCACCGTGCAAAATCGCTCGTCATTCGTGAAGTGCGGGATCCAGGCCCGGCTCACAGGTCATGACATTACAGGACGGGTAATTCTTTCCTACTGGTTGCCAAACACGAGTATAGGCGCTGGGGACGAAGAGGGACTGAGACCAACTGCCGGCATAGTGTTCATAGAAGCTCGATGACAGGCAACCTGAAACGTGGCGTGCATCTTGCGTTGTTTCTTGCGTTGTTTATTGACTGTGGCGTTGACTAGATCGTTATGATTGGATACATGTCATGCCCTGTTAGGAGGTATGGAATGAAGCTCGTCGGTATGTTGCTCATGCTCACACTGCTCCTGCTGCCCGCGCTCAGTGATGCGCGCTGTCGAACCGTGGGTGAGAGCGCCAGTATTGGCACTGAATATGGCACGCTCCCGCTGTACCCCGCGAAACGCATCGTGGAGGCCGGCGAGAAACGCGATAGTGTCGCGCTGCAGTGGATCGGGTACGGCATTGGACTGCCTCTCTTTGTGGTCGCGATGCCATTTGCGATGGTCGGAGCCGGAGTCGGCGCGGCGCTACATCCATGGACAAAATGCAACCAGCCTGAAGATGATTGGCTCGGTTTGAAGTGAACCATCCTATCCACTGACGAGTCCAGCCGGTGCCTACGCCGCCCGCTCTTGCCTAACGAACAATCCGATCCACACACGAATCGCCCTTTGGACCGATCCCCTTCTCGAACGTGAAGGTTGGTCTGCTACGAATCCGGGGCTTCCTGCTTTTGCTTTCCGGTGAGCAATTTTGACCAGTCGCCATTCACCCTGAGGGCTCGGATGCAGCCAGCGTCCATTTCTACTCCTCCAGGACGGAACAGGAGAAGTTATGAAGGTAT
Organism: Nitrospira sp.; assembly: GCA_040006855.1. Lineage (GTDB taxonomy): Bacteria > Nitrospirota > Nitrospiria > Nitrospirales > Nitrospiraceae > Nitrospira_A. The sequence continues at coordinate 627 of JBDTWG010000418.1, read as the reverse complement.
GCACACGATGCGGCAGGTTCCTGGTGATCGAGCATTGGCTGAATCTTACCGGCGATCTCCAGCAGAAGGACATTCAGGGGACTAGATGCGTGAACTGCGGATCGATCGATGTCCGGTGATCTTTATGAACCGCCGCGTCCCGATCACACTCCCATAGATGAGCGAGCGAGGCATCGACGACGGCCAATGCTGGGCGGGGCTCTAAGCCCTAGATAGCTGCTGGGGCACGTGGATGGTCGCTCTGGCGCCTGCTTGCAGCATCCACGCAATGATCTAGAGCCGTTGTCTCTCGGAACGTTATCCTCCTCTGTGGGTCCGGCATCGTTATATTCTTGCGCCCTGAGCAATATTGACCAGACAGCATTCATCATCCAGTCTATAAGTAGCGGCTATGCTGTGGTCAGCATCTCACCTCCACGGGGCAGATCATGAATCAGGACTTTCCGCTCACTGATCGTATTCTGGAAGCAGTGGGCCAGGCACCTGGCTGTCGAATTGAGGAATTGGCATCCCTACTGCCGGACTTGACCTGGTATCAGGTCTTTCGTGAAGTGGACCGCTTGAGCCAAGCTGGTCACGTCCGTCTCCTGTTGGATGGTCGAGGTATTTTCACGGTCAGAGGTCCTG
>JBDTWG010000417.1:0-3352 GCA_040006855.1 Nitrospira sp. | reverse complement strand
ATGTGGGCATCCAAGGCACCATCGAGGATCGTATGTGCGGTCTCTGAATCCAATGCGAAAGACTGGTTGGTACGACTCTGTTCCATTGGTTCCTCGTTACTCTGGGCTCCCTGCCACATGAGATCGACACATCGTGCTCGCGGGCCATCTCGAAGCAAATTCGGCGGCAGCACACGTCGAAATGTCTGAATGTGCCTCAAATCCCTGAGCAATCAGCAAACGGACACTTGCTCACGATGGAATTCGGACGATTGCGTTCCGTCTGTGAGACTCAGAGGGAAGTCTGACACCCTGCTACATCCCATACCGGCCGCACTTCCACACCGTAATGATTTTTCCATAGGTATACCTGACCCTTCACGGGCCGCGGGATTTTCAGAGTATGTATCGGTGTATTCCCTAAAATATTGAGCGGTGAGACCGAGTCGGACTCGGGCGAGGACCACAGTCAACCGTCAGAAGAGTGACACCTGTACTTGCTCCGAGAAGCCTGGACAAGAATATGGCGCGACGCGGATCCTCGTCCCTCTGCGAGGGCTATTCGAGGCCTAGAATTTGCCAGACGCTATGAAACTCAATAGCGGCGAACCCCCCTTCCTTGCGAACCGTATCCTCGCTCAATAGGTAGGCCTCGCCTCCCGATGGACGCGACGGAATGAGGAAGAGCCGGCCCTAGCGGGTTACTCTTCAGGCAGGTGGCATCCCTGGTGCTCCAGACGTCATTTGGGGGCGATGCCACCTGTCCCTCTTCCCGACTCGCGTTGATGACAGCGCAGGCCGAGGTGCCGTTGAGCAGGACGTATGCTGCTGGAACAGGAGAGGAATACGAAACGCTCGCCAAAAAGATTCGCGCCGTGACGAAGATGGGCCCAACAACCTCCGATATCGTCTTAGACAGCGTCCGCGCCGCGGCGGAACGAGGTCGGACCATTGAAGCCGTCCGTCTACTACGACTTCACAAGAGAATGACTCTTGCCGAAGCAAACGCGTTTATCAATCGACTCAAGTGAGCGCCTGGAGCCACAACTCGCTCCACCCGGCTTAGCTGATCCTCACCGCGCCTTCCCGCTTATTCCAGAGGTCGATCTCGGACTGCCGCCGTTTCTTGGCATGCTCGCCGATCCATTCGGCAATCTGCTCGTCGGTCGCTCCGGTCGCCACAAATGACTTGAACGTCTCGTATTCGATTCCGGCAAACGTGAGCCACCGTTGATCGAGCGGACAGTTGGAAAAATAGTCCCCCTCCCACCCCACAAGCACGGCCCGACATTTGTCCACAGCCCGCGCAGCCAATGCATAGCCCGCCAATGTCTCGCGCGGCTTGCGAGGGCTCTCTTTGTCATCCCGCAGGTCGCGGGCCAAGGTTTTTACCTTCTCAATATTGAGTTTCATGAGCCTCTCCTCTTTGAATCACCATTCATCATCTCATTTTGACTCTTCAGCGACAGCGGTTGACGAGTCAGGGTATGCTGTCGGGTATGGAACGGCTACGACATGATCGCCGCGCAACGCCCGGTTGTTCACGTCCTTCCAGTCACCGATCCCACGGTTCACTTTTGGGCGCTCCCTGCCTTCATCGGCGCTTTAATGACCTCACCCTCTTGAGAAAGGAGAAACACCAGAAGCCTGGCCGGTTCCGTTTTGCTGCCGTTCCTGGAGACAATATGCGGATGCTTCGGCGACTCATACCAACTTTGGCCTTTGGTATAGGTCATCGGAGTCTGTCCTTCTAATTGAGAGACCACTGTTCCTTCCAACACATAGGCAAAGACCGAACCGGGGTGGACGTGCGATTCGGACGCGGCGCCCGGCGCATAATCTACCGTCAGCACGGTGGCCTCCTTGCCGGCCATGTCGGACAACCGCTGTTTCATCAACAGCGAGACCTTGTCTTCCGCCAGCACCGTACCCTGCCCGAGGACCACAATGATTCCCGCCAACCCCATCCATTTCAATGGCTCCGCAACAATCCTGCGGATCACTGATAGCATCGTTACCATGCCTGCTCCTTTCGTCCTGAGGCAATTCGGTATTTTACCGCGCAGCGACGCGCAGCACATGCTTACCGCGAAGCGGTTTGTGTTCGTACGCCTGCCTGCATGCTTCCATCGGAAAAATCTCGCCCACGATCGGGCGTAGGATGCCGTCGTCGATCTGACGCGCGATTTCGACCAGCTGAACCCGGTTCGGCTGGACGATGAAGAAGGCCTTCTGCGCGCGGACATCCCTCGTCCCTTCGCTTCCAGCCGCGATGGTCACCATCTGTCCACCCGGCTTGAGAACGTTCCACGAACGGTCTCTCGTTTCGCCTCCCACCGTATCCAGCACCACATCTATATCTCGAACACAGGTTTCGAACGGCGTGGTCCGGTAGTCAATGACTTCGTCGGCACCTAGCGCTGTGACAAAATCCCTGTTCGCTGCAGAAACGGTAGTCATCACATGGGCATCTTGCATGCGAGCGAGCTGTATGGCAAAACTTCCAACCGCGCCGGCCCCGCCATGGATCAATACCCGTTGCCCTTTCGCGAGGTGGGCACGATCGATGAGCGCTTGCCAGGCAGTCAGCGCCGAAATCGGGATCACAGCCGCATGAACATGGTCGAGGGTGAGGGGCTTCGGGGCGACGCTGGCAGAATCCGTCAGACAATAGTCCGCCTGGGCTCCATCCATGAACCAATCGTTTAACCCATATACCGATTGACCCACCTCTACCCCTGCGCACGCCGGTCCGAACGCCTCGACCACTCCCGAGAATTCGTGACCGAGAATAATAGGGAAATCTCTGGGTCCACCCTGAGGTGTATGGAACGTGGGATACCACAGCAACTCCGTCGGGGTGATCGCAGTGGCATGGACGCGCACGAGGACCTGATCATCCTTCGGAACGGGCTTCTGCGCCTCTTCATAACGAAGTGATTCCGCTCCGCCGACCCGATGCAACCGTATCGCTTTCATGCGAGTCACCTCCTCGTGCGACCTGACATTAGATCAGAGCGCGTGAAGCACTACAGCGTTGATGCCGCGGCCCTGCCCGCCACCCATACGTTGGTGGTTACGTATGTCTCATTCGGAGTGCCTGCCGTAGCTCCGCTGTCAGGCCCTCGCTGAGCTCCGGTCGGCCGTGATAGGCGGCGGGAGTATTTTGAAACAACGCGATGCGCCACTGATCGCCTTAGTGGAGCGCCACGAGCCTTTGAATTGCGTTGACGCCTGGGTTGAGATCAGCCTGTCCAGGCGGCACCATGCCGACGACTGCGCTGAGGATCGCCACTTCGGTCGTCAAAAAGCGTACGTCCCTGACGATGGCGACATAAGCGGGCGTCTGATGGTGAGCGAAGAGGTGAGCGAG
>JBDTWG010000416.1:0-3360 GCA_040006855.1 Nitrospira sp. | reverse complement strand
AGGCGTCGTCGAAACATGCCTTGCTCCGGGAGGAATGTTGCGGATACTCTGTCGCTGATGCGCTTATCAGGTCACATCATCGGGTTGCTCAAGGAATATATGCAGGACCTTGTCGAGCAGGCTCGTCAAGAGTCGCAGGCTCAGCAGGCCTTTGGGTTTTCCGCGCCGCCGTATCAGCCGGATCATGCCATCGCCGATTTACTGGCGATCTTGGATGACCGTATCGAATCGGAAGGCGTGCAAGTCGGCCTGCCGATCGAGTTGTTGCATGAGATGTGGCGGCGGTGCAATGAAGGGCGCGCTCAGATTGCCGAACGCGTGTGGCTTGAGCGCAACCTCGACGCATCCGGTTCCTCCAAAGCCCGCATCCGCGAGCTGACGTACGCCTCTGTGATCGACTATCTTGAGAACCAGCCTGGCGGAGACTGATCCATGCGAGTGGTCGGATTTCGATCGCGCCTCGCGCTGCTTATTCTGGCCATCGTGGCGGGGATCACATTTGTTGAAGGATATGCCCAGAGCCACTCGGATGACCCAGCCAGTCGACTATCACTCACACTGAAGCCGATCATCACCCAGGGGCTGGTGCAGCCGCTCTATCTGACCCACGCCGGAGACGGCAGTGGTCGTCTATTCGTGGTGGAACAATCTGGCCGCATCCGCATCCTGACGCAGGGGTTGCTGCAATCGGTCCCCTTTCTCGACATCAGCAGCCTGGTACTGACCGGAGGAGAGCGCGGGCTGCTCGGCCTGGCCTTCCATCCGGACTATGCCCGCAACGGCCGGTTCTTTGTCAGTTATACCAGGCAGCCGGACGGTGCGACGGTGGTTGCGGAGTATCGACGCGGCGCCAAGATCGACCTGGCGGGTCGACAGGAGCGGGTGGTGATGGTCGTGCCGCAACCGTTTGCGAATCACAATGGAGGCATGGTCGCGTTTGGGCCTGATGGAGCCCTGTACATCGGGCGGGGCGATGGAGGCGGTCGCGGAGATCCGGACAATCGAGGGCAGAATCCGCACGATCTGCGGGGAAAGATTCTCCGTCTCAATATGGATCGGGAAGAGCCCTATACGATTCCGGCCGACAATCCTTATGTGTCAGGCGGTGGTCGCCCGGAGATCTATGCCCTTGGTTTGCGAAACCCTTGGCGGTTTTCGTTCGACCGTGAGTCCGGCTCTCTGTGGGTCGGCGATGTGGGACAACACGCCTGGGAGGAAGTGGATGTGGTCGTGCGCGGAGGGAACTACGGCTGGCGCTTGATGGAGGGGCGACATTGTTTTCTACCTCAGACAGATTGCGAGGAGCCTGCGCTCAGACTTCCGATTCTTGAATATGGACATGAGGCCGGACGCTGTTCGATCACCGGCGGGTATGTGTATCGTGGACTGAGGGAGCCTGGGCTTAAGGGCTTGTATATCTATGGGGATTACTGTAGCGGAGAAATTTTCGGGTTGCAGGTGGAAGCCGCGGCGCGCCCAAGCCTAGGGCAGAACCCTCGGGTCTTGCTGCGGTCGGGTTTTCGGATTTCCTCCTTTGGCGAAGATGAAGCGGGCGAAGTCTATGTGGTGGATCATGGGGGAGGGGTGTATCGTTTGGAGTCGAATCGTTAGGGAACCTCATAACTTTCCGGCCATCCAATAGACCAGCATCCCGGCGACTTCGTCGAGGGCTTGGGTGGTGATGAGCAAGGCTTTGGCGGTGGGCAGGAAATCGAAGGGGGTACTCTGCGCCCAGGCTTTTGCCGGCGTGTGTTGTGATTCATATCCGCAGGCGGCAGGCGTCACGACAAAGCCTTGCTTTTCGAACAGGCCCACCGCGCGAGGAAGATGGTAGGCGGCGGTGACCAGCAGAATATGCCCTCCCCCAAGAACTGCCTTACTCTGCACCGCATTTTCGTAGGTGGTCCTGGACTTCTCCTCGACGAGGATGGCCGATTCCGGGACACCGAGACGCAGAGCCCACCGTTTCATTTCGTGGGATACCAGTGGACCGGTACGAAGCACAGTGGCGTCTCCTCCGGTGAGCAGCAGCTTGGGCGCGAGACCCTGTAGCCACAAGTCTGCTCCACAGGTCGTGCGTTGGCGTGAGGAATCCGAGACATCCTCGGTCGGCCTGAGCGATCCCTTCGCAAACACACCTCCTGCCAGCACGACGATGGCGTCGACTTTCGAGGTGGAGGTGGCGTGGAACGGCGGGTGCCATCCTTCCAACCATGCGATGTACATGGAGGAAAAGAGCGGTGTCGCGGTCAGCAACAGGAGCAGCAGCGTGCAGAACGCGAAGCGCCTGACCCAGGTGGTTCGTCTGGGAGTCATGGGAAGCCATGCGGTCAACAAGGTCAACAGACCTGTGATGGCAATCCAGGACAACGGATACAGCGCATACTTTGCGGCCTTGTAGATACCGAACCACAACGGGGTCAGGTCCATGTACGCTCCAGATTGACAGGCACGACAGAGTGCTCAGCATACACTGAGGCACGCGAGACACCAAGTGTTCAGGAGGAATGGATGGCACAAGGACGCCAATATTGGTTGATGAAATCGGAGCCCGAAGCGTTCTCGATTGATGATCTTGCCCAGGCACCGAGGCAGACCACGTCTTGGGACGGGGTGCGGAACTACCAGGCTCGCAACTTCATGCGGGCGATGCAGGTGGGCGATCAGGTGTTGTACTACCACAGCAATGCGAACCCACCTTCGGTCGTGGGGATCGCTGAGGTGGTCAAAGGCGCCTACCCTGATAAGACTCAGTTCGATAAGGGGGGTACGCACTACGATCCAGGCAGCGACCTTGACCAGCCGCGTTGGGACGTGGTGGACATTCGGTTCGTTCGTAAATTCACGACGCCGTTGTCGCTGGATATGCTACGAGGGCAACCTGGACTCAAGGGCATGGAGCTGCTTCGGAAGGGATCGCGGCTTTCGGTCCAGCCGGTGCGAAAAACGGAGTGGGCGGAGATTATCCGGCTCGTTCAAGTACAAGCCGAGCGGTAGGGCGCTGGGGCGAGCCATTCTCAAAATAGGAGGGCCGTCGGCGGTTAATCAATCACGGCGCCTCAAGTGCGAGCTTTTCCGTCATCCAGGTACCGATGTTGCCAGTCGAGCCACGCGTGTCCCAATTCATGGGCGAGAATATATCTCCGTCGCGTGACGGGGAGTCGCTTGCGGATATAGATCGTTTTGGCCTCGTTGTCCCAAATTCCGTCGGCATTCGCGTCCTGCCGGTCCATTTCAGAATCAGTGACCTGCCGGATCATAATATGATAGCCGAATGGAAGGACGACTTTATGTGGTATTCGCACCGTGCCCTCACTGTCTGATCGATGAGCGGGTCCTGCGTCACTTTCCTACTCCCGA
>JBDTWG010000415.1:0-3366 GCA_040006855.1 Nitrospira sp. | reverse complement strand
GCGCTCTGGTATTGGCTGTCAACCGGGTCGAGGGCGGTGCCGACGTTGATCGAGATGCTCACGGACGACGACCCTTCGACGCGCATTGTGGCAGCGGAACAATTGGGGTTGATTGGACCGGCTGCGAAGGCTGCGGTACCAGCGCTACTGGCCCAAGCCACGAGGGATGGCAGTCAACATGCCAACACCACCGCCGCGGCAGCGCTGAAGTCGATCGATTTGACGGCCGCTCGAGTGGTCATGACCCACTTCATTCCACGTCTTCAGGATCCCGATGTGCAGCAACGCCGCACAGCCTCTGCCGTGCTCGGCAGCCTGGGGCCGGTCGCGAAGCCGGCCGTTACATCGCTCCTTGCCGTAACCAACGATCCCGACGAGCTGGTGCGTCGCAATGCGCTGACGTCGTTGGCAAGCATCGGCATTCCCTCAGCGCCGGTCGCGGCCTCGCTGATCGCGGGTCTTCACGCCCCCTCGAGCCTCGTGCGCCATACCGCCGTCGCTCAATTCGCGTTCACGACGCCGGTGCCGCAAGAAGCCGAAGCACCACTGAAGGCGCTTCTCGCGGATCAAGACAGAGCGATCGCCGGGTTGGCCCGTAGAGCTCTTGATAAGCCGAGGCCTGACGATGTCTCCCATATCCAATCCTTAGGTCTGATGGTCGAGCAATCGACTGCGCGCGACTATGCGTTGCACCAACTCGCTCAACTGGGTCCTTCGGCCGGCCAAGCGCTGGGCGCCATCGTTCCGATGCTCCAGGATGAGCGTCCGTTGGTTCGATACCTTGCCGCAGAGGCACTTGGCGCCATGGGACCGGGCGCCAAGGAAGCCCTGTCGTCGCTCAAACAACAGCTGCATGATACCGATCCGGTTGTGCGCGCGAGTACGGCGGACGCGGTCGCGGCGATCGAATCCGGAAACACGACGCCGACGGGACCTGCCTCAAAGGGGCCCAGCCAATGAGCGTTTCTTCACCCACGACTCTCTCACGGCTCAGATACCTCACCCGCGTGGCAGTCTGGCTCAGTGCGCTCGGAGGCCTGCTGCTCCCCTGGTCGGTGATGCTGGCAGTGGACAACCTCGTTCACCATCTTCCTCTGGATCGAGCCTGGCAATCCTTCCGCCTGCACCTCTTTGCGCCCGGCTATAACCTGTTCCTCGTGGGGATTCTCACGGCCGTCCCGTTCATCGTGCTGGCGTTCGTGATTCTCTTGCATCTTGGGACGACACCGCTCCAAGACTCACTGATTGCGCGCCGACGAACGCTGGGCCTTGCCTGTGCGGGCTTCGGCATGTTGGCTGTGGCAAGCTGGACCCATGTCGATGTCCTCATCCATCCGGATGCCCAAGGCGCCCTTGCCTATTTCTTCCTGCCGATCGTCCTGCTGCTCCTGCTGCCGGTCGGGTACGCTGTCGGCCGGCTTGCGGCGCGAGTGCTGCTCCCCCAATGTGCCGCATAATCGCAATCCATCCCGCGTCCGGGTGTTTATTGAATGTCCAACGGCTGCAGGCTGGACAGCATCAACGACGTGAGTATAATGTGTGCCATGAATGATTCGGCCATGAGTGCGTGCTGATGCGACGGATCCTGTGCTGCTTCGTCGTGCTTGCCTTCGGGTACTCGCCTGTCCTCGCTGCCTCAAAATATGAAGAGAGCGTCAAGGAACTGGCAGAAGGTGTGGCCTCCGAAGCCATCAAGATGAAGAAGTCGCGGCTGGCGGTGTTGGATTTCGTGGACAGTAAAGGGGACGTGACTCCTATTGGTCAATTCCTTGCCGAAGAGTTGGCGACCCACTTGCTCGTCGCCGGAGAGCTCAAAGTCGTCGACCACAAACTGCTGGTCGCCACCATGGCGAAACATCAGCTCACCCACCTGGAAACCTCGCAGGCCAAGGCGGCCAAGAAGGTGGCGAAGGCACTTCGGGCCGACTTGTTCGTGACAGGAGCCTATCTGGAAATTCCCGAAGGCATTCAGGTGACGGCCAAGTTGATCGGTCCGTACACCGTCTATCCGGTGGGAGCGGCACGGGCGATCGTGCCCAAAGCCGGCCCCCTCGCCGCACTGCTCAAGCAGGCAAATGCTCCCACACCGCCGGCGGCCGTCGCCGCACCGGAACCCACGGGTCCGGTATTGAACAGCCATGAAAATGAGTGGTATCAAGTCAGGGTCGTGGGCATTGCTCGGCAAGATGATCAGATCGCGTTGGACCTGCTGTTTACCAACCGCTCCTCCCACCCGGTCAAAATCGGCTGTCAGCTTCAAGACACCTACCTATTCGACGAGGAGGGCGAACAATGGCCGCAGGATATCGCGCAGAGCCGCGAAGGACTCTGTACCCGCGGCATGGAACTGCACCCCCGAAAGCAGCAACCCGCCAGGCTCTCATTTTCAGCGACCAAGAAACCGGCCAACGGGCTCATGACGTTGCACTATCACGAAACTTCGCCCAGGGCTGATCGTGTCGTCACGCTGAACGGGCTGAAACTTGAAGCCGCGCCAGCCGCCGAGGCTGAACCCACTGCGCCGCGCGAATCCGTTTCCCCCACGCCATAAATCAGTACTTCCGGAACCTTTGCACAGGGACGATCCATGATCAAACAAGTGTTGACGATAGCAGGCTCAGACTCGGGTGGCGGAGCAGGGATTCAGGCAGATCTGAAGGCCATGTCGGCCAACGGGGTCTATGCCATGTCGGTGATCACCGCCATCACCGCCCAAAATACGGAAGAGGTGACCGACGTATTCGACTTGCCCCTCTCCATCGTCGCCGCTCAGATCGATGCCATCTTCGATGACTTTGATGTGGCCGCCGTCAAGACCGGCATGCTGTCCTCGACCGACATCATCAAGACCGTGGTAACGCTGCTGAAACCGCAGCAGGTGAAAAATCTGGTAGTGGACCCCGTCATGATCGCCAAGGGCGGACAAGCCCTCCTAAAGCCAGACGCCATCGACACCATCAAGAAAGACCTCTTTCCACTGGCTCTGCTGGTCACGCCGAACGTGCATGAGGCCCAGCATCTGTCAGGCATTGAAATTACGTCGCTGGCTGACGCCCGCCGCGCCGCCAAAATCATTCATCAGTTCGGATGCGCCAATGTCCTCATCAAAGGCGGCCATCTGCCAAGTGATCGCGCAACCGACCTCCTCTACGACGGCCGCTTTTTCAATATCTTCAAGGGTGAGTTCATCGATACGCCGCACACCCATGGCACCGGATGCACCTTTGCCTCCGCCATTGCCGCACATCTCGCCCGAGGCAAATCAGTCCCTGACGCGGTTCAGACCGCCAAGACCTACCTCACCGAAGCCATCAAACACTCCTTGGCCATCGGACACGGCAAGGGACCCACCAACCATTTTTATTT
>JBDTWG010000414.1:0-3374 GCA_040006855.1 Nitrospira sp. | reverse complement strand
CACCGCTCACGATATGGTGGCGCAGGGCGCGACAACCATCGATTTGGGAAAGACCTACCTGTCTCTGCTCCGGCAGCAATTCGGAAAGTCGCTGCGCGTGCCGCAGGAGTTTCAATGGGAATGGCTCACCATCCCCCACATCTATGCGAGCCCGTTTTATTGTTATGCTTACAGTTTCGGCAACTTACTCGTGCTGGCGCTCTATCGGATGTACCAGGAGCAGGGCAGCGGGTTCGTCCCAAAATATCTAGACCTGCTGGCAGCCGGCGGTTCGAAGCCGCCACAGGAGATTCTGACTGAGGTGGGCGTCGATATGAACTCGGAGGCCTTTTGGCAATCCGGATTCGAAGCTATTTCAGGGATGGTCGATCAGCTGGAACAGACGATGTGATCGCGAAGGGACGCCGCCCTCGGCCGCATGACGCAGTCGAGAGCGACGCTCGCCGTTAAATACGCGCGGCGGTTTTGTCAGAGCCCTGAGCCTGCCCCAGGATTTCCTGCTCCGCTTCCAACCAGTCATGCAGATGGTATCCGTCCAGACACCCGCGTTGAACGTAGAGCTCATGAGCCCGCGCCGCGATCCGGACCTGAATGTCCTGGACAGGCCCCTGACTCTTGACGCGTGCGGACGGTGTGGCTGCCCGTTTCACAGAACGCGTGGCGGACTTCGCCGGCGCCGTCTTTTTCTTCATGCGTGTCCCCCTCACTACCCGGTTTCAGTCGCCGCACCCGACATCTCACGGGACATTTCACGCGCGACTTTTGGCCGCAGAATAACATATTCGGAACGATTCTGGTAACGCAGCAGGAGCTTGCCTTCCCGGCTTAATCGATCCACCGTCAAGAACATCTGATTCGTGGTGAAGGCCGGCAGATTGCGGAACAACTCTTCCATCGCGCAGATTCGATGCTGCTGCAGGTAATGCAGCACAGCTGTTTCGACGTCGTTGTTGAGATCCATACGATCCTCCTCAATTGAGTAGGCTGTTCGCCATGTCGAGCCGCCGAGTGCCATCCCGTGAACCGCTCCCCTTGTGTCACAGGGAATTACCTCTGGCGACCGTTACTGAACCGCAGTAGGCCCCCCTCGGCTTCCGACCCCATCAGCCCCCTGCTCAATCTGCGCCGCCGCGACGCGCAATTGACGAGCAAGCGCTCGCCGCTGCCGTATCAACTCGGTATCCGGGGGCGATGGACGCTGCAACAACAGGTCGGCTTCCACATCATGACGGTCCGCAAAGGTCCGTAGTTCCTTGGCTTCCTCACGCCCCAGGAATCCGGTATCGACGACCCCGCCGATTGCCGCCGGCTGCGGCAGGCTGGAGGATGTGGGGAGAGGCCTGTGGTCCGAAAATCCTGTACAACCAGCGAAGGCACACCAGGCAAAAACAATGCTCGCCTGTATTAGAGAATGCTTCATGATAGGGACTCCTTTCCCTCTCTCCTATGGTGAGAGACAATGGATTGCCGCTCGTCACGCAGCCACGCACCACATGAAGCAATATATGGTCCTGCGGGTATGAGAACAGGAACGCTTACAAACGACAGTGTTAACGGTTACCTTCGGCTCAGAACGACCGACAAGCCGACCCTTCCCGCGGAAGACTATGTCATTCGCAGCATTCCGCACCGCGCGACCTGTGCGGAATCGCGCCGGCCATACCCCGCAGCAATGCCCGACTCTCTCGCATTAACCTATAGGGGTGGACCGTGTGCCTGTGGGCGAGAGGTTAAAATCGATTGAACAAGCTAAGAATGGAGGGCTCTTCAGAATGCAGGTGTTGTCCGTCAGGCCTGACTCAGGAGGCCTCAGAGGTCATGTGACCGGCTGAATGCTCTGCATAGGCCAGCGAGATTGCCTCGTGAAGCGCCTGCAACAAATTGTGAGGATCGAACGGTTTTGGAACCAGGGCACTGGCGCCTTGCCGCTTGAGCGGTTCAGGCAATTCGTGCAGGTCAGCGGAAAGGAGCAGGACGGGGATTTCCGGCCACATCATGCGGCTCAACAGCAGCAGCTGCACGCCATCCAGTCGCGGCAGTGAGCAATCGGCCATGAGCCCATCGAAACGCCATTTCTTCAACTCAGCCAACGCCTCAATGCCATCGCCGGCCTCATGGACGGTGAAGCCCTCTCGAGCAAGCAGCAGCCCAATCAAGCGACGCACGCATTCTTCGTCATCCGCGATCAAGACTCGTTTCCCGTACCCGTTCATAGTCCTTCCAGCATCTGAATGCTAAAAACCTTGTCCGTTCGGCGGAGACTCCGACACTCCCTCCAGCACCATGTGAAGCCTCCCTGAGACGGTGTGCCCTTGCCTCGCTTCCAGCCACACTCCTCGTCTCTGCGGGCCAGGCCGAGTGCTCCGGCGAAGTTGATCAGGAACACCACGCGCACGACGAATCAGTGAATCCTCCATGTTGCCGCAATTGAGACAACGGGTGAACGGCACCCACGTATGAATCGATCCTTCCAGAGGATTGAACAGCGTTTCGGTCACCATGAATCCCTGACATCGGCTGCATGACATGCCTTCCCTCCTTCAACCAATCAACCAGGTGATCTACCGCCCTCGGCCCAGTGATTCTTGCTCCGCATGCATGAGGCTCTCAGGAGAAGCCTTCGCCCCGCGGTCTTGGTCCGGATTGATCAGAATCGGCACGCGCAAATTGTCCGGTAGCAACACCATTTTCGCATTGGGGCTGTCGTACAGCTTGTACCGTAGGTACTCCGCTGTCAGAGTTTTCGTAATCGTCTCCTGAGCCTTGGCCTGTCCGAGCGCTCGGATCTTCACGCCTTCGGCCTCGCCTTCCGACCTGATTCGGATTGCATCGCCCTCCCCAAGCGCCCGACGCCTGGCGATCTCCGCGTCTTTCTCCGCAATGACGAGTTCAAACTCCTTTTGTTCCTTTTCCTGCTCCTTGGCCTGTTTGCGTTCGACCGCTTCCAGGACGATCTTGGCCAATTCGATATCAGCCAACGCCACGCTGTGCACTTCCAAATGGCGTCCTTTTAATTTTTCCACCACCACGGCCTGGACCTTACTCGCGATCTCAGCGCTCATCTCGGGTACCGACACCATCGGATAGTTCGACACGACACTTCGCACCGCGGCCAGCAATTCCGGTCTCACCACCCTTGGATAAAAATCCGGTCCGATCTCCTGCGCAAGGAAATACACCTCTTCGGCAACCGGCCGCATGATAATCGCGGCCTTCAACTTGACCAGCAAATCATCGGCGCTGAGGGCATCAACCATCTCGGTGTAGCTCTGCAGACGCACGTCGTACACAAAGACGTCGTTCCATGGTGCCCTCCAATAGAACCCGGACTTCAACGTCTCCGTCGTCAATCCTTCGGTGAGCGGATACCATCG
>JBDTWG010000413.1:0-3386 GCA_040006855.1 Nitrospira sp. | reverse complement strand
TAGATCCATAGGTTTCTCCATAGGTATTAACGGGGCTACAATTCATAGACCGTCATGTTCAAAATCGATAAACAGCGGCCAGCAGGTGTTGGCCCGGAAGGTCACGTAGATCGGCCCCATATAAGATGCCGCCGTGCAGGAGCGTCTGGGTGGCCGCTAAATCCAGTAGCTCCTTATCATCCGGTTTTTCCTCCTTAGGCTCTTCCAGGGTGAGACTGTCAAAATCAAATCGTCCGTATCGGTGCACGCCCCGAGGCATAAATAAAATCGCAATCCTTCCTTGATGGACAGCTGTCAGGACGTCGAGGAGTGCGTGGCCGGCTCGACCCTGGGCACGGCCTTCGTGGTACTGCGCGGCGGCTTTGGCTCGCGCTTGCATGAAAGAGGGTTCCACAAGCGGCCAGGCACGATGATGCAGTTCCTCATTCGTCAGTCCGTCCGGATTGCCTCGCACGATCGAGTTTAAAACATTGCGATTGCCGCTCGCCTCTTGGAACAAAGGAGCCAGATAATCCCCGCAGGCGAGGATAATCGGTGCGGGATTGTGCTTGAGGATGTCCTTGAGGCCTTCACGGACCCGGTGAAAATATCGGGTGACGTTCACGGCGTCGAGATCATCCGTCCCGGCGCCGTGTCTGCGCGCCCTTCGGCCCTTGGTAGCCAGTGACCCCTGTAGTCGTCCCTCCGCTCAAATACGGCGATCATGGCCTCTGTCAGGCAAACAACCGTGACGGCCGACGTCGCCCCGTCATTGCAAGATGAAGACCCCCTCAAGAGCATAGGCCTGCGCTCGCGACGTTCCCATCCGACATCTATAACTCCTTTATCTGGGTGGGTCTTTCGTGTGAAGGCTCCTAAGTCTCGCTCAACCGTGGCCGACGGCGCGGATCTGATGTCGATGGGCATAAGACAGGATGTCTTTTTGCGGACAAGCTGTCCGAGCTAAGAGAGAAAAGCGGTTCTCTATACGTCCTTCGGTGAAGGAAGGAGCGCTGTCGGTGGAGAGAGAGCTGGGCGTGAAAAGTTGAAAGGGTTTACTTGCGCTTTCAGCATACGTCGCTGCGCTTCAACGGTCTCACTCAACAGATGGCGAAGCGAATGGATCCACCGATGGTTGCGCAGAGACGGATATATCAAGGTCCTTCACGCCGTCCTGGAATTGCTCCGCATATTTCCGGGTCGCATAGCCGACGAGATAGAGTATGCCCTCATGACGTATCTGAAACCTCGCAGAGGTCCGCGCTACCCGTCGCCGACTGACGATAAGCACAGCTCGGGATGAGGAATGAGACCGCAGCTGTAAAATCCATAGATTGATCGAACCTGGCTGGTCTGACACCCACATTGAACTGAACTGAGAGCGTGCGGGAGAGGGGCTACCCAAAACTAGGGACCTGCCTAATGTCTCTCTTTGCGCCACTCGGGTATTTTGCCTTTTATGCAGATCAACAGATTTGTTGCAAGTTACCCGCACCCCGCTGTACACAAGCTTTCAAAGCGCACTCCTCATGAGCATCACTGGGTTTCTGAGAATACTACCGGACAGGTTGAGTTCGAGCGGTGGGTGTGTGCCTGGTGCGGCCAGAAGCGTATTCAACTGACAGCCGAGTGTAAGCCGGAGCTCGTGCGGGAATGGCTCGAACATGCACTTATGGGGCGTCCGAGGTCACACGCCACCCTGCGGCCATGGAATTCTTCCGAACCTTAAAGCGATTGAATTGCCTGCTCGATCAATCCACACTCTAGTCCGTGCCAACTGTGCGGCACTGCGCGGCCGTTCGTATGAGTGAAATGAACACGCTATGAAGCCGCCATTCATCCCAAAATGGATCTGGTGGGTGGCGGTTCCCATCACCTTCCTCCTGGTCATTGTCATTGCCGCCTCATTCCTCGACGAACCGTTGCGGGCCTACGCCGAACGAACTGTGAATCAGCGCCTGCCCGCCTATACCGTTCACATTGGCGGCCTGAATCTGCATCCGCTTACACTGTCCCTGGACCTCGACGATGTCATCGTGAGGCAAAAGGATCACCCTGAGCCTCCGATTGCGGCGGTCCCCACAATCCGGGGTAGTCTTCAATGGAGCGCCTTATTGCGTGGCCGGCTCGTGACCGACGAATGGATCGATCACCCGGTGGTCCGCTTTACCCGTCCACAAGCCGCGAAGGAGCTGGACGCCTCACCAGAACAGAGGCAAAGTTGGCAGGAAGCCCTCTTCGCCCTGCAGGAGGTGCGGATCAACGAAGTCCGCGTCACCAATGGCGATGTGACGTACCGGGAGCGTGCGAATACCAAGCCCCTCCATATCACCGAGCTCAATGTGACGGCGGAGAACATTCGCAATGTGCGCTCGAAGCCGCATGAGTATCCCTCGGACATCCACATCGACGCCGTCCTGTTTGAGAAGGGGAAATTCACGCTCGACGGCCACGTCGATTTTTTCGCCGAACCGTCCCTGGCGGTCAACGCCGACCTGACCCTCACCGCCATTGACCTCGCCGCCCTGCAACCCCTCACCCAGCAGCACCAGGTGCATCTCTCACAAGGGCGTTTGTCCGCCGTGGGACATGTGGAATATGCGCCGACGGTGCAAGAGTTGCGGCTGCGCACGTTCGAGCTGCACGAGGTGAAGGGGGATTTCATCCACTCAGCCAGGACGGAAAAGAAGGTCAAGGAGATCGGCAAGAAGGCGGCGCGTGTGGCTGAGCAAGCCGCCAATCATCCCACACTGGTCCTGCGGATCGATCAGGGTAAGATTGAGAACAGTGAGTTTGGCGTCGTCAATCAGGCTGCAAGCCCGCCCTATCGACTGTTTATCAGCGAGACAGACATCGATCTGGAGAATTGGAGCAACCAACTGTCAGAAGGCACGGCCAAGGTGACGCTCCATGGCCTGTTGATGGGCAGTGGGACGACCGAAATCACCGGGGCCTTCCGGCCGGAGACGAAATCGCCGGACTTCGACTTGCGCGTCAAAATTCTTAAAACGCCCGCGAAGTCCCTGAACCCAGTGTTACGCGCCCACGGCGGCACCGATGTGGCCGCCGGCGTGTTTTCCGTGTTTAGTGAAATGACGGTGAAACACGGCAAGGTGAACGGCTATTTGAAACCCCTGTTCAAGGACGTGACCGCGTACGATCCCGAGCAGGACAAGGACAAGGGGCTCCTCACCAAGATTTTTGAGAAAACCATTAATGTGGCGTCGAGTGTCCTGAAAAATACACCGCGCGGGGAAGTGGCCACGAAGGCTGACGTGTCGGGGCCGGTCGAAAACCCGCAGGCCAGTACCTGGGAAATGGTCGCCACGCTACTCAGCAATGCCTTTTTTGACGCCGTGCTGCCTGGGCTCGAAGGGAAAGGTAAGAGGTGAAGGCTAAGGAAGGCA
>JBDTWG010000412.1:0-3391 GCA_040006855.1 Nitrospira sp. | reverse complement strand
TGCCGCTCCACATTCTCCACGACGACGATCGCGTCGTCCACAACCAGCCCGACGGATAACACAATCGCCAACATCGTCAAGAGATTGAAACTGAACCCAAATGCGAGCATGACGATGGCCGCCCCGATGAGCGAGACCGGCATCGCCACCAACGGCACCAGCGCTGTCCGCACCGAGCCCATGAAGAGAAATACGACCAGGCCGACGATCATGATAGTTTCGGACAGCGTCTTGGTGATCTCCCTCAGCGCGTCTTCCATGAACACCGTCGCGTCGTACGCGAGCTTCATGTCGATATCTTTCGGCAGCGTCGGACGGAGACGTTCCATTTCAGCGCGCAGGCGATGAGCGACCTCGATCTCATTGGAGCCGACCAGAGGCCATATACCAAAGTACACGGCTTCACGCTCGTTGAACTTCGCCATCATGTCGGCTTCTTCCGCGCCAAGCTCGACCTTGGCCACGTCTTTCAGACGCGCCAACGCGCTTCCACGATCGCTCACGATCAATTCTTCGAATTCGCTGACAGAGCGCAGGTCGGTATTAGCCAGCAAGTTGAGCTGAACCAAGTTCCCCTTCGTCCGACCGACGGCCGCCAGGAAGTTGTTGCGCCGCAATGCCGCCTGCACATCACCCGGGGACAGGTTCAGCGCGGCCAGCCGGTCGGGGTCGATCCAAATACGCATGGCGATCGCACGGCCGCCCTCGATGGTGACACGTTGAACCCCAGGCAATGTCGCCATTTGCGGCTGCAGCGTGCGCGAAAGCCAATCGGTAATTCCGGGAACGTCCCGTTCTGTAGACGAAAAACTCAAGTAGAAGGACGCATTCGGCCGATCGGCGCGTCGCACTTCGACCACAGGTGGCTCGGCTGCCGCAGGCAGCTCGGAGCGGGCCTGCTGGAGACGCGCGCTGATTTCGGCGAGCGCAGCTGTGCTACTGTGATTCAATTTCAATTGCACCGTCACTGTACTGACGCCGGCGCGGCTGGTCGACTCGAGGTAATCGACGCCACCGATGGCTGATACGACGCGTTCAATCGGCGTGGTCAGAAAACCGCGCACCGTCTCGGCGCTGGCGCCATAATAGGTGGTCGTGATCACGACGGACGAGCTTTCGATCTTCGGATACTGCTGGACCGGCAGGACAGTCAGCGCTCGCAGCCCCACGAGAACGATCATGAGGTTCACGACCACGGCGAGCACGGGGTGTTTGATGAAGATATCGGTGAAGGCGCGCACGTAGCTCCTCGTCGCGGTTGATAGAACAACTGATACAAGAGTTTGCGACAACGCCCTCGACACTCGTGAGTCGCGAGGGGTATCTCGAGGCACAGACTCAATTCTCTCTGTTCAATTTTGAATGGGGTTCACCATCCATTGAACCTTAAACATGGATCGTGTCGTTGCTCTCCTTCGCTGGAACACGACCCTAGTTCACCGCCTAATGGGGCCGCTCGATCGCCTCGCCACCCGTCTGCCCATTCGCAGGATTATCGGCGATCGCCACGAGTACCGCATCCCGCAGCTTGAAGGCTCCGGCAGCGGCCACTCGCTCTCCGGCGGATAATCCGCTAAGAATGACCACCTCGTCGCCGAGGATCGCCCCGATCCCCACGGTCCTGACATAGGCCCTGGTTTTACCGTCTTCCCCTGATGTGAGCACAAACACCTGATCTCCGCCCGGCCCCTTCTTGACTGCGCTCGCGGGAACGGCAACGGCCTTGCGCGACAAGCCGACAGGCACTTGAACTCGCACGGACGCACCTGGCGCCGGCGCGTTGGCTGCTTCGTCGATTCTCGCGCGCACCATGGCGTTGCGGGTCGTGGGATCGATGCGTGAGTCGAGCGCGACGATCCTGGCCACGATTGGGGCGGGCGAACTCGCGGTCAGCACTTCGACGTCATCACCCACATGCAAACCCGCAGCGACTTGCTGCGCGACGGTGAAGTCCACATGTACGGCGCTGTCCACGCCTTGTAATGTGGTGAGTTGAGTGCCCTCGTTCAAGTACTGTCCGGGATGAACATCCGCCAGCCCGACCCGCGCTCGAAACGGGGCACGGATGGTCTTGCGGGCAATGATCGCCTTGGTGCGCGCAATCTGGGCCATTGCCACCTGGAGGTCTGCGCGCGCCCGATCCACTTCCTCTTCGGCCGTGGCAAGGTCTCGACTCAAATGTTGCCGTCGGGTCAGCACCGTCTTCGCAAGTGCGGCTTGCGCCTCCTGCGCGTGCAGTTCAGCTTCCTCAACAGACACATCGAGCGACACCAGCACGGCGCCGGCCTCGACGATTTGACCCGACGTCAGCCGGGATTGACTGACGGTGCCGGCCAGTTCGTTACGAAGGGTGATGGAGCGCAGAGCCAACACCGTCCCGATCGACGTCGTGGTGGGGCGGTGATCCCGCAGTGTGGCGACGGAGGCCGTCACGACCTCCATCGGCTCGGGCTGATTCGCAGACGCTGCCTGGCTGTCCTGCATGGCCGAATGCTTCCAAGCCGCAAGCATCACTCCGCAGGCGATGATCACGCCGAGCAACAGCACGGACTTGATCCAACGGTGACGCTTCATGAACTGGTCCCTCCGAGCACTCGGTCCCTATTCAAGTTCTTGCCCCACTTGACTCATAAGTCCAGATGGCCGGTAGTTTTCCGGCAAGGGCAATTCTCTACTGTCTGATCCATTATATTCAATATGCCAGGCATAGCACCCTCTCCACCAGACCAGCAATGGAAAGAATGCCCCACAGTTTCTTACTTGTGTCACGCCCGACAGTCTGAAGCTGAATACAACGCTCTCAGAAGATTAATCCGATCTCTCCCGCCTTATATCGCCCCATGCGCGTCTTGCTTTCGCCAGGCGAAGTCCTATCCCTGCTCCCCTCATCTCCTTGCATCAGACCGGATGCCACAAGAGGGTGCGGATCGCTATTCTGATTGAGGAACACGACGAGAATCTTCAGCGTCTTCGTCCGACTGGTATTTTTCAACACGTGGTGGGGGATCGAGGTCAATGTGGAGACGGACCCCGGATTGAGCGTGATAGCCCGCTTCCCATCCACCTCCAGGCGTCCTGCGCCTTCTAAAACATAGAGAAATTCACCCCGAGGCTGCGAATGCCACGTGTTGATTGCACCAGGAGCCAGTTCGACGGTAATGACGCTCCAGTCCTTCCCCGCTCCCTCAAGGATATCAGCTTTGGAGAGCACAATGGTCTGCGAAGCGCTCGTCTTGGCGTCGAGATGTCGGCTGTTCCCAATGACGAGCACCGATGAAAAGAAGAGAACCCACATGAAAAATCTCATCTTGTACCTCCCTGACGAATCTCAATTCCTATCGAGGGTGACACCGCGTTGACGATTATGCAGAATGACGGGATCGACAATCTC
>JBDTWG010000411.1:0-3393 GCA_040006855.1 Nitrospira sp. | reverse complement strand
TTCTTGTCGATGTTGGAGACGCTGAAAACACCACAGTTAACGGTGGTGTGACGTGTCGAGAGTCAAACGGGATTCGGAATGAGTCATCCATGAACAGCGTAGTGATTACCAAAGCGGTCCTCGAGCAACATAAGTTGAGCGACGAGGAATATAAGAAAATTCTTGAGATTCTGGGCCGCGAGCCGAACTGGACAGAATTGGGAATGTTCTCGGCCATGTGGAGCGAACATTGTTCCTATAAGAGTTCGCGTATTCACCTCAAGAAGTTACCGACGACGGGACCGCGCGTGGTGCAGGGACCGGGTGAAAATGCCGGGGCGGTGGATATAGGCGATGGCCTTTGCGCGGTCTTCAAGATGGAGTCTCATAACCATCCCTCGTTCATTGAACCCTATCAAGGCGCGGCGACGGGCGTTGGCGGAATCTTGCGCGATATCTTCACGATGGGGGCGCGACCGATTGCATTGATGAACTCTCTGCGATTCGGCGAATTGGACAATGCGAATACCCGTCACCTCCTCAAAGGCGTGGTGTCCGGTATCGCGGGTTATGGGAATTGCATGGGTGTGCCGACGGTCGGCGGGGAGATCGTCTTCAACGATATCTATGCGCTCAATCCTTTGGTGAATGTGTTCTGTCTGGGGATTGCCAAGAAGGATAAAATTTTTCTGGGCAAGGCGGCGGGAGTCGGCAATCCGGTGATCTATTTCGGCTCGAAGACGGGGCGTGATGGGATTCACGGCGCCACGATGGCCTCGGATTCGTTCGATGAACAAGCCGCGCAGAAGCGGCCCACCGTGCAGGTCGGCGACCCGTTCACTGAAAAACTTTTACTTGAAGCTTGTTTGGAACTGATGTCCGGCGATTTCTTGGTCGGGATACAAGACATGGGGGCCGCAGGATTGACGAGTTCGGCCTGTGAAATGGCGTCGCGAGAAGGGACAGGCGTGGAATTGGAACTGGCGCATGTGCCGCGCCGTGAACCTGGTATGACGCCCTACGAGGTGATGCTCTCCGAATCGCAAGAGCGCATGTTAATGGTCGCCAAGGCCGGTCGTGAAGACGAGGTTATCAGGATTTGCCGGAAATGGGACTTGGATGTGGCGGTGATCGGACGGGTCACCGGCACAGGCAAGGTCGTTCTCAAGGAGAACGGCCAAGTGGTGGCTGAAATTCCAGCCAAGGCGCTCGCCGACGAGGGGCCGCGCTATGACCGGCCCAGCGCGCCGCCGGCTTATCAGGATATGTTGCAGGCGTTGAACTACGACGCGTTACCGGATGTGAAGGATGCGAGTGCAGCGCTGCTGGCGCTGTTGGATTCGCCCACGATCGCCAGCAAACGCTGGGTCTATGAACAGTACGACCACATGGTGCGGACCAATACAATGGTGCGACCTGGTTCAGATGCGGCGGTTTTGCGCATCAAAGGAACGGACAAGGCTCTCGCGTTGTCCGTCGATTGCAATGCACGCTATTGCCTGCTCAATCCCTACGAAGGCGCCAAGATCGCCATTGCCGAATGTGCGCGCAACCTGGCCTGCTCTGGAGCGGAACCGATCGGGGTCACCGACTGCTTGAATTTTGGGAACCCGCAGCGCCCCGAGGTCATGTGGCAATTCGTCCTCGCCATTGAAGGATTAAAAGATGCGTGCGAGGCGTTCAGCGTCCCCATCGTGAGTGGTAACGTGAGTTTGTATAATGAGACGAACGACCTGTCGATCTATCCCACACCGATGATTGGGATGGTCGGATTGATCGAGCCAGCCGACTGCGCGGTCACACAATGGTTCAAGCAGAGTGGCGACGTTATTATTTTGCTGGGAAACACGCGTGAGGATCTGGGGGGCACCGAATATTTAAAAGTGCTGCACCATCGCGAGCAGGGCTCTCCGCCATTGCTGAATCTCGAAGCTGAGAAGGCAGTGCAGGCCTGTACCATTCAACTCATTCGCGAGAGGCTCGTGCAGTCGGCCCACGATTGTTCCGACGGCGGATTGGCTGTTGCCCTCACGGAATGTTGCATCTCTGGCTCAGACCAGCGACTGGGGGCTGTGGTACACTTATCGCTCAATGGTCTTCGTCGTGATGCGTTGCTTTTCGGGGAAAGCCAATCGCGCATCGTGCTCTCTGTGGAGCCCAATCAAGTTGAACGAGTTCTGAGCCTTGCGAGTGATGCCGGTGTTCCTGCCGCGCGGATCGGCATCGTCGGAGGAAATCGATTCGTGATGCAGGTAGAGGATGATAAGTCTGGTGTGGGCTGTCCAATCGATCTGGAACTGACGACATTGTATGAGCAATGGGCGATGGCCATTCCCAGGGCGTTAGGTCAAGACTAGGTTACAGAGCGATGTCCAAAGATTTACCGCTTATTTCTCCCGACAAATTCCACGACGAATGCGCTGTCTTCGGCATATACGGCCACAAAGAAGCAGCCAATCTTGCCTATCTCGGTCTTTACGCGCTCCAACATCGCGGACAGGAAGCGTCCGGAATCGTGTCCAATGACGGCGAGCAGTTTCATATCGAAAAGGGCCAGGGCCATGTCGCGGATGTATTCTCCCAACAAGCTCTGGCGCGGCTGCCGGGGACGATGGCGATCGGACACAACCGTTATTCTACGGCAGGCGGAGCCGGTCTCAAGAACGTGCAGCCGCTGAATGTCAATTTCGCTTTTGGCAATCTGGCCGTGGCGCACAATGGTAACTTGATCAATGCCACCATGCTTCGCAGCGAGCTGGAGGCCTATGGCGCCATTTTCCAATCGACCTCTGACACGGAAGTCATTATCCATCTCATCGCACATTCACGGGCCGATACGTTGCTTGAGCGTGTGATTGATTCCCTGACCCAGGTTCGCGGCGCGTTCTCAGTGGTCCTTATGACGGATCAAGGCGTGATCGCAGCGCGCGATCCGCATGGATTCCGTCCGCTTTGTTTGGGACGTTTTCGCGATGCCTGGATCGTCGCCTCCGAGAGCTGTGCGTTTGACTTATTGGACGCCGAGTATGTGCGTGAAATCGAGCCAGGCGAGCTGGTTGTGCTGGATCACCAGGGCGTTACGAGTTACAAGCCGTTTGCACCGACCAAGCCGGCGATGTGCGTGTTTGAGTATGTCTATTTCGCCCGACCCGATAGTCGAATTTTTGGAGGGCGCGCCGTCTACTCCATCCGCAAAGCGTTCGGGCGGCAACTGGCGCAAGAATCCATGGTGGAGGCGGACATTGTGATCCCAGTGCCGGATTCGGGCGTGCCGGCGGCGTTGGGCTATTCCGAGGGATCGGGGATTCGTTTCGAGACCGGACTCATCCGGAATCATTACGTGGGCCGTACGTTTATCGAGCCTGAACAGTCGATTCGCCACTTTGGTGTAAAAGTAAAGCTCAATGCTGTTCC
>JBDTWG010000410.1:0-3403 GCA_040006855.1 Nitrospira sp. | reverse complement strand
TTTTTGAAAAACTTCGCTTCGGCCGGTGTCGCCCCTACCAAGATGACCGGTTTCCCCGCCTTCAGCGCGAGCGCCACCTCCGACACGGTTCCAGCTCCCGTCAAACCGCAGGCCACCACGACATTGCTGGACATGACATTGACGTTGTTTCGAGCATTGCCCATTTCGGTGATGATCGCCAAATCGACATATTTGGAGACGCGTACCCGAGCCGAGGGAAGCACACCGATCGTTAAGCTACCGGGAACCCGTTTGGCGCCCTGAGAGGCCGCGTCCATGACCCCCACATCACGACCGCCTGTCAGCACCACCCACTCCCGCCGGGCGATCAGCTCACCGAGCACGCGGGCATTGTCGATATCTTTCTTCCTGGCCTTGGCAGGACCCATGACGCCCACAATGTATCGCATGCCCATCCTTACATTCGCCCATCGCACTGCGGCTGCCACCACCCGCTCACCGCCACGGTCGCATAATACATGGCCCAGGCTTCCGGATCATCCGCCAGACTGCAGTACAGATCGATGTCCGAATCCGCGACCACACCCGTCGCCACATACTTCGCTCGAAGTTGTTCAGCTGACAGCTTCATCAGCTGGGGAATCAGCCCGCCCCCGGCCGACAGATGCCCTTCATATTCCACCGTCAATTGGCTCAGGTGATGCTGCTGGAACAGCGCGGGCAACTTCGCGCCCAGCGCATAGTCCATGCCAATGGACGTGAACATGCGTTCAATGGCAACGGTCACGCGCCCGAATGCCGCCCGCGCGTCGTCCGGGCCGGTCACGGCCCGCGCCCCTTCAAAATCAGGCTCTTCAATGATCACCCAACCACCTGGTTTGACACAGCGCAGCATGCGCTCAAACGCCGTCCGATATTCGGCGATATGAATCATGACGTACCGAGCATGCACCAGATCGAATGAGGCCGGAGGAATCTCCATCTCACAGATATCACCCTGAAGAATCTCGATGGTCGAACTGCCGCTATTGAGCAAAAACCTCGGGTTGCTGTCGAGGGCGACGACCCTGCCCGAAGGGCCGACTCGCTGTTCCAACCACCGCACGATAGATCCGGCACCCGCCCCCACTTCTAAACAATGCCATCCGGTGGTTAGGCCGGTCGCCAGCATCCGGCGTTGCGTGCCCAAATCGAAAATACGCTCGAGCATCTGCAACCGCTCGAGCTCGCGCGGCTCTTCGGTCGCGTGGAACACATAATCCGTCTTTAACATCTCTCGTCCTTTATTGGGCAGCATGGATACGCTCCAGCGCCACTATGCCCATCCTTTAAAATCGTGATCCCGGTAACGTGACATCGGCGCGTGCCCAGGCGGCGCGAAACCGGGTTTCTTCCGGCGCGGCGTCCTTGTTCTGCGCCCGCAGGCTTTGGACGAGTCCTTGCAACGCCCACCCGTTCTCGGGATTGAGGCGGAGATCTTCACGGTAGACTGATTCGGCTTCACTCGGACGTCCCGCCAGCACCAGCACCGCTCCCAAATTGTGGCGAACCGGCTGAAACCAGAAAGGCGGCTCACTGTACGGCAACGCGGCCTCCAGCTGAAGCGCCTCGTGTAACGCTTGAATGCCTACATCGTACTGGCCCCGTCGGGCTGCCAGTTCCCCGACCAACACCCGTTCGGCCACCTTCAAAATGGCGCGGTTGGTTTTCGCCTCCGCTGTTTTCGCCTTGGCAAAAAGCTTCAGAGATTTTCTGAGATTCGATAATTCACCCTCGGCACTCCCGAAGCGTGTCGTCGCGGCGAATGCCAACCCACGCACATAGTGCCAGAGGCCGGTAGTGAACCGCATTCCCTTGGGGGGCGGAGGTTGCCGGATCAATTCGCTCCAGTGACCGAATCGAGCCTGAGTCAAGAACAACGTCGGCGCATACCATTCCAGAGACGGCTCCTTGGCCACCGCTTCGTCCGAGATCTTCGTCAGGAGATCCCGCCCGGCCTGTAGGGCCTCTGTACTCCGGCCTTCCATCATTAAGGAGGCATTCAGAAAATGGAGATTGTGCGCATAGTATCCCGACGCATAGTTCCCCTCCAGCGGATGGTGGGCTAAATACTCATGGTCCACCGTGGCAGCCGTGGCATTGCGTTCAGACGCCTCCCGATAGAGACCGAGACGCATGTAAATATGCGCCGGCATATGCACGAGATGCCCGGCGCCCGGCATGAGCGCCGGCAAGCGTTTGGCACATTCCAGCGCTCGCTGAGGGTCAGGAGACGCTTCGACGGCGTGAATGTAGTAGTGGCAGGCGCCCGGGTGAGTCGGGTTCCGCTGCAACGTCGCTTCCAAGGTCGCGACGAGCTCATCGGTCCCCGCTTGAGGGCGCCCATCCGCCCGCCAATAGTCCCAGGGTCGGAGAACCATCTGCGCTTCCGCCGACAGCGTCGCCGCGTCCACGTCATCAGGATACTCCCGCACTAGACGACGCATGGCCTTCGCATAGGCCTCGTCCTTCCCCTTCCGGGTGAGGGACCGTTTGAGTGAGTACCGTGACGCCAACGCCTCAACGTACGCCCGCTCCCTTGGAGTAGCCTGCGCCAAACGCAACGTGGCCTTATGCAAGGCTTCAATGGCGCGAGGCTCCGCCTTTGGATCCATGGCTGCGTTAATGTTCGGCCCCAGGCTCAACGCCACACCCCAATAGGGCATAGGGGCATCAGGATCAAGACGGGACGCTTCAATAAAGGCGGCGATGGCTTCCTCATGATTGAAGGCATAGACAAGCCTGAGCCCTTGATCGAAAAACTTCTGCGCACGTTCGGATGCCGTCGTGATCTCGTGATGCCACGTGCCGAGATTATCGAACAGCGTCACTTCCGCCCGAACCAGTCCGGCAGAAACAGGCAGAGCCAACCCTGCAGCTATCAAACCGCGCAGCATCACCTTTGCATATCGGCCTTGCACCATCGACCACGCTCCTGATTGTTTCTGTCAACTCGACGGACATGGCCGTCATCCTGGGGCAACTCCACCGCCGTACAGAGAGGGACAAATTAGCAGTCCCGTCGCGAAGATGCTAGTCGGACGACCACAGCGAGAGACCCTGTCGACGAAATGGCCCGAGTCCAACGCCGCAGTTCTTGGCGATGTCGGAAGTCGATGCGCGGGTTTCAGCTGACGTCAGGTGAACCGGCAAGGGGTGTGTGAGTCTATTCTAGAGACCGATCGAGACCCGTACTCGACGCTGTGAGTTCACGAGAAGTCCGCACCCAGGATGCTCAAAATGGCCGTCCAGCGAGGTCCACGGCGCGAAGCAGAATGAGCGCCAGGCTTGCGGACGCCGGCGAAGCGGTGAACCGGCCGTGTTCCGGCCCGAGACGCCACGTACTTACCCACCCGCCCTACGCCTGCCGGGACAGGCTCGTCTCCCAGGAGCGGTACATAGA
>JBDTWG010000409.1:0-3416 GCA_040006855.1 Nitrospira sp. | reverse complement strand
CTCGAATGAGGCAGTTGGCTCAACGGCCCTGCCTGACAACCAAATCTCCTTTGTCAAAGAGGCAACGAGGCCGTATGACGCTCCTGTCCCGCTGGACATCGTTCCCCTGGGTCAGATGAGCCGCACGTTTCTGATCGCGCAGGTAGGAACTGAGCTCCAGGTGATCGATCAGCATACGGCGCATGAACGGGTGTTGTTCGAACGGTTATGGCGAGCCTGGCAAGGTCGTAGCCTACCGTCACAGCCGCTATTGTTGCCGGAGCCATTGGAGTTGCCGGTTCAACAGGCCCTCATTCTCCAGCGCCATATGGCAGAGCTGGAACGGCTTGGTTTGCTGATCGAGCCGTTCGGACCGTCGTCATTTCTGATCCGTAGTCTGCCGGTCATGTTGGGACATACGGATCTGGCCGCGCTTGTGCAAGATTTGATCGATGATCTCGAGCAATGGGATTCCATCTCCTCGCTTGAAACGAAAGTGAAGCCCATTCTGGCGTCGCTGGCCTGTCATAGTGCGGTGCGGGCGGGCAGGTCTATGGCGCTTCCCGAGATCAAGCAATTGGTACAGGATTGGGTGGCGGAAGGCCTCATTATGACCTGTCCGCACGGCCGGCGAGTGGCGTTCCGTTTGTCGGCCGATGAACTGGCTCGTATGTTCGACCGCGCATAGGGAGAGGGAGTGAAGCCCCGTGATCCAGCTGTCAGAATTAGTCTTGGCCTCGCGGCCCCTTGTGGTGCTGGTCGGTCCAACGGCGGTTGGGAAAAGCGCGATTGGACTTCAGCTCGCCCGTGCGCTGGGCACGGAAATCTTGACGGCAGATTCACGTCAGGTCTATCGCGGGATGGACGTTGCCACCGACAAACCCACGCTGGAGCAACGGGCAGGGGTGGCTCATCGGCTCATCGATGTGGTCGATCCGGACGAGTCCTTCAATGCGGGCGACTATCGCCGGCTTGCGCTGCAGGACATTGAGCGGCTCTATGGCGAACGCCGACTGCCTTTGATGGTTGGTGGGACGGGCCTGTATGTTCGGACGCTGATCCACGGACTCTGCGATGCCCCGCCTGCCGATCAGGCCTATCGCGCGTCCTTGTTGCGGGAAGCGAGGACGCAAGGACGGCATTTTCTCCATAGTGAACTGAAGCGTATTGATCCCGAATCGGCTGAGCGGCTTCATCCGCATGACGAAGTCAAGATCATGCGAGCCCTGGAAGTGCATCACCTATCAGGGCGTCGCCTGTCGGAGATGCAGCGGCAGCATCGATTTTCAGCGCAACCTTTCTCTCTGTTGATGATCGGGTTGATTCGGGATCGCGAAAGTCTCTATCGCAAAATCGACGAGCGGGTAGACGAGATGTTTGAGCGCGGCGTCGTGGAGGAAACCGCCCGGCTGTTGGCCAAAGGCTATGGGCGGGGGCTAGGTGCCATGAAGGGGCTGGGGTATCGTCAGATTGCCGGTTATCTGGCTGGCGAATACGATCAGGCCGAAGCATGTCGCCTGTTGAAGCGAGATACGAGACACTTCGCGAAACGCCAGCTGACCTGGTTTCGGAAGGAGCCGGGCCTGCGCTGGTGGTCGCTCGATGCGCAAGACAGTCCGGACCTGGTGGCCGGGCGCCTCTTCGAAACGGTTCAGGCGTTTGTGGGAGAGTTATATAACCGAGGGCCGGTGGCCGAATCGCCAACGTCGCTCACAATGGAAACGGAATCGACCGCATGAGAGCATCGAAAAAAGCTATCCAGCCTGCGATCGGCATCATCGGCGGCAGTGGGTTGTACAACATTGACGGGTTGGAAAAGGTTCGCGAGATACGCGTCCGTACCCCGTTCGGCTCGCCATCGGATGCGCTTGTCGTCGGCACCTTGGATGGTGTCAGGGTTGCGTTTCTTTCTCGCCATGGGCGTGGGCATCGGACCAATCCGAGCAGCATTAATTATCGCGCAAACATTTATGCGCTGAAATCGGTGGGTGTGACGCAGGTGATTTCCGTGAGTGCGGTCGGCAGCATGAAGGAGTCGATTCACCCTGGGGATGTGGTGCTGCCCGATCAGTTCATCGATCTCACCAAACGCCGTCTCTCGACGTTTTTCGATGAAGGCATCGTGGCGCATGTGGGGTTCGCTGAACCAGTCTGCCGATCGTTGGCCGACGCGCTGGAACTGGCAGGGCGGTCCGTGGGAGCGAGTCTCCAGCGAGGTGGAACCTATGTGTGCATGGAAGGCCCCCAGTTTTCGACTAAGGCTGAGTCGCGGCTGTATCGTCAGTGGGGGGTGGATGTGATCGGCATGACCAACATGCCGGAGGCCAAACTCGCGCGCGAAGCGGAACTCTGTTACGCAACGATTGCGCTCGCGACGGACTATGACTGCTGGCATGAGACGGAAGAAGCCGTGAACGTCGAAGCCATTCTCGCGACACTGCACAAGAACGTCGAGCTCGCAAAACAGTTGCTCAAGTCTGTCGTGCCGGCGCTTGTGCCAGATCGGACCTGTGAGTGCCGCCAGGCGCTCAAGAACGCGCTGGTGACCGCTCCGGATCACATCCCGGCTTCGACGAAAAGACGATTGAATCTATTAATCGCTCCCTATATGCGGAAGCGGAAAGGAAGCAGGTGAGGCATGGGTAAGTTACTCGTGGTTGGGTCGGTCGCGTTGGACACGGTCAAAACACCGTTCGGTGAAGTGTCCGAGGTCCTCGGGGGATCAGCGACTTACTTTTCAACAGCGGCCAGCTATTTCACGAGCGTCGATCTCATCGCGGTCGTTGGAGAAGATTTTCCCGATCAACATGTCGCGTTTCTCAAAAGCCGAAAGATCGATTTGGCTGGGCTGGAGCGTCGGCCGGGCGCCACCTTTCGTTGGAAAGGGGCCTATTCGCATCAATTAAATGAAGCGCAGACGCTCGACACACGTTTGAACGTGTTCGAGACCTTTCGCCCGAAGATCCCGGCCCAGTATGCCTCGCCGGACGTGCTCTTTTTGGGAAACATCGACCCCGAGTTGCAGCTCGATGTGTTGCAGCAAGTGAAGCGCCCGCCGTTAGTCGCGTGCGATACGATGAACTTCTGGATCAATGGCAAGCGAGACGCGCTCTGGAACGTCCTGAAACACATCGACATCCTCATCATCAACGACGGCGAAGCGCGGGCGTTGGGTGAGGATACGAATCTCGTCAAGGTGGCGAAGAAGATTCTCTCGCGAGGGCCCAAGCATTTAATCGTGAAGCGCGGTGAATATGGCGTGCTGATGTTCAATGAACAACACGTCTTCGGCGCGCCGGCCTTCCCATTGGATGACGTGCGGGATCCGACCGGCGCGGGTGATACCTTTGCCGGCGGATTTCTGGGTTATTTGGCGGCGACGGGAAACCGGTCGGTGGACGCGATGCGGCAAGCTATCATCTTCGGGAGCGTCATGG